>NZ_JOPI01000130.1:0-247 GCF_002153695.1 Acetobacter sp. DsW_059 | reverse complement strand
ACTGCTACGACCTCCACCGCTTCCACAACTGCCTGAGGTGCTAAATGACCTCTCTCGATCAAACGATTCAGGACCTTCGGGCCTCAGAAACACTGGTTTGCCTGCCAGAGCCAACTACTAATTTTCGGGTATTATTCAATGGAGATCTGCCAACTGTTCAGGGAACAAATACACAGGTTGATATAGCGATCTTATACGGCGATTCCGTCCTTTTCTCAGGTTCCTGTACACTCGCAGTACAGGGGCA
>NZ_JOPI01000129.1:0-434 GCF_002153695.1 Acetobacter sp. DsW_059 | reverse complement strand
GATGAGATTTGATGGCGTCACGACCACTACAGAAGAACCTGTTTATGAAGCAGATGGTAAAACTCAGGCAACGCAGCAGACAGTTCGCTATGAGGAGCTTCTGTCCCTTGGGATTTTCTGTGAGCGTCTCGAACGTTCTGATCTGGCTGCGCGCGTAACCGCTCTGGAAGCTAAATCGACCGCCGCTACTGCTACGACCTCCACCGCTTCCACAACTGCCTGAGGTGCAAAATGACCTCACTCGATCAAACGATATGGGGCCTTCGGGCCTCAGAAACACTGGTTTGCCTGCCAGAACCCACAACAAACTTCAGGGTTTTATTTAATGGAGACCTTCCTGTGTCTCAGGCAGCAAAGACACAGGTTGATTTAGCGATCTTATACGGCGATTCCGTCCTTTTCTCAGGTTCCTGTACACTCGCAGTACAGGGGCA
>NZ_JOPI01000128.1:0-400 GCF_002153695.1 Acetobacter sp. DsW_059 | reverse complement strand
GTTGCTGTCATAGCCCCTGTCCCCGATGATTTCTTCTGTCTTGTCGGGAAGATCTGCCAGCAGCACGTCTGCGCCTTTGATGTCACTGACCTGTCCTGCAGTCAGATGCAGGCGGACAGGCCGCCCCTGATCATCGCACATGGCATGCAGTTTTGAATTCAGACCGCCTTTTGTGCGTCCGATATGGCGGGGAAAAGCCCTTTTTTAAGCAGAGAGGCTGCCGTTCTGTGCGCTTTAAGGTGCGTCGCATCGATCATCAGGCGTTTTGAACGTCCCCCCTGTTCTGCCAGGGTTTTAAAGATCCTGTCAAAGACACCCAGGCGGCTCCACCGGATAAAGCGATTATATAAAGTCTTGTGCGGGCCATACGCTTTGGGAGCATCTTTCCACTGAAGCCCGT
>NZ_JOPI01000127.1:0-254 GCF_002153695.1 Acetobacter sp. DsW_059 | reverse complement strand
TCCGCAATCCATATCGCTGCAAGCTTCATCTTCTATCTCAAAGAATGAGTCCTGAGCCTAGTGTAATACTGAGAATTAGGAGGAAATTAAGCTCATTCTGTTAGACAATTACCGTTAAAACTTATTGATATTGGTGGTTCATAAAATATACGTTAGACACAATAACCTATTGATTTAATTGAAATATTTAAATCCTTTCGGGTCCGCCATATAAGAATTAACCCGTTGATTTAAAAAGAAAAATAGAGAAGTTA
>NZ_JOPI01000126.1:0-321 GCF_002153695.1 Acetobacter sp. DsW_059 | reverse complement strand
TGGTTTTATCGTTTGCGTCAGAGACTACCTGTACAGCACTCTGAAGAACTGCGCCACTGAATGGGTAAGTGGCTGTACCAATAGGGAAAGCGGCATAGCAGGCCAGTTGTTTTGCACCAATCCACATTTCACCATCAGCTGCGCCAGAGCCACCAAGAACGGTAATGAACCCGTCATTATTAGTGCCGCCGGATGAGTAAAAATTCAGCTGAGTGGTAGCAGAGGTTCCCGTATTATAATTAAGTCGGATTGCTCCAGTTTTTGCCAGAAGATTCCCACTGGAATCCAGTATCTGAGACGATGGCACGGCAGCGTTTGCCG
>NZ_JOPI01000014.1:0-183825 GCF_002153695.1 Acetobacter sp. DsW_059 | reverse complement strand
TCGGTAAGCCTGTGAATCACAATCTCTCGCTCAGTTCAATAAATTAACAGGTCCTGAGCCTAGTATAAGAACCGGCTGAATGGCTCATATAAGTGTTTTGGCACTTGTTAAGCTTCTCAGCCCGCGCCATGTCATGGAGTATGACGCACTCATCGCCTTTTCAGAAGAATGAGCATAGCGTGCCGCCCGAGGCGCAGGCTGTGCATAACACGCTGTTTACTCTCGATAGTCATATCGACATTCCCTGGCCAGACCAGAATGATGCCTTTGAGAACACAGCTGCCCGCCATGCTGACCTGCCGAAGATGAAGCAGGGTGGTGTTTCGGCGGGTTGTTTTGTTGCATATATTGGCCAGGGGGCCAGGAATGCTGAGGGCCGTGCAAGGGCGCACGAGCAATGCCTGGCCATGCTTGATGTGATCAACCAGATGCAGGGCACGCATAATGGTGTAACAGCGCGTGTATGCTCAACAACCGATGAGATATCAGCAGCTTATGCTGCCGGGGCTATTGCTGTTATTCCTGCTGTTGAAAACGGCTATACGATGGGCGAAGACCCGGAGGCTTTGATACGTTTTCGGGCAAAGGGAGCCCGGTATGTAACGCTTACACATAATGGGCATAATGACCTGGCTGACTCAGCAGTGCATCGCCCTAGCCTGGGAGATAAGCCTGAAAATCATGGAGGCCTCTCTGCTCTCGGGCGCGAGGCGATCAGAGTGATGAATCGTACAGGGCTTGTGGTTGATGTTTCTCATGCGTCTAAAAAAACGATGATGCAGGCGGCCCGTGCTTCCCTGGTGCCGGTTGTTGCGACGCATTCATGCGTGCGTGCTTTATGTGATCATCCACGCAATCTGGATGATGAGCAGCTTGATCTGCTGAAAGAAACCGGAGGCGTTATTCAGATTACGGCTATGCCGGCCTTTCTGAAACCTAAAGAGGGAGAAGCCCGTCATTCAGCAGGGGTCTCTGACTTTGTGGATCATATAGATTATGTCGTAAAACGGCTTGGCCCTGAATATGTCGGCATTTCATCAGACTTTGATGGCGGCGGAGCTATTGACGGGTGGAGTAACGCTGCTCAGAGCGCGACGCTGACGGCAGAGCTGCTCAGACGCGGGTACGATCACAGTGAGCTTGCGGCTTTCTGGGGTGGGAATTTTTTACGTGTTCTGAAGAACGCTGAAGAAGTCGCTTCTCAGGTTTAAATATCAGAAAGAATGTGCAGGGCTATAATTTTTATTTTATTTGTCCACATTGCCTCTTGACACAGGTTTTGTCAGGTAATCGCCCTGCATTTTCTGTCTGTATTCAGGTTGAATTAAACAAAATCTTTTTATATCAATATGTTAGCATATGTGATTAAAAAGTGAGCAATATGTGAAAGTTGTGAGAAAACTGCGGTTTTCTGAAGATGTGAGCATAGTATACACAAAGTTATCCACACAATCTGTGGATGATTATGCTGAAGGGGTATCTGATGTCATCAGAGGTTTGTTCGCAACCTGCGTCACCTGACAGCGCGGGGGAGCAATCTGCTGCCGCTCTTCGGGGTGTTGAGGTTATCAGAGAGGCACTCAGGACCATGCCCCTCTCGCCAGGCGTGTATCGTATGCTGGGCGCAAAAGGTGAGGTTTTATATGTTGGTAAGGCGCTCGCGCTGAAAAAGCGTGTTGTGTCTTATACGCACACTGCGCGTCTGCCAGAGCGCCTGCGCCGTATGGTCTCTGAAACAGTTGCGATGGAGATTGTGACCACGCACACAGAGGCTGAAGCTTTGCTGCTTGAAGCCAATTATATCAAACGGATGAAGCCCCGTTTTAATATTCTGCTACGAGACGATAAAAGCTATCCGTGGCTGATGATGACCGGTGATCATACCTTTCCGCAAATTACTAAATATCGGGGTAAAACAGTTAAAGGTGCTGATTTATGGGGGCCGTTTGCTTCTGCCTGGGCCGTAAATCAGACTCTTAACCTGCTCCAGCGGGCTTTTTTGCTTCGCTCATGCTCTGATTCTGATTTTAACAGCCGAACGCGCGCCTGCCTGCTTTATCAGATCAAACGATGCTCAGCTCCCTGTGTTGGTCGTATTGATGAGGGGCATTATGCACAGCTGGTCAGGCAGGCTCGTGACTTCCTGTCGGGGAAGGACGTTACACTGCGTGAGGAGATCAGCTCTCAGATGCTCCAGGCCTCAGATGATATGGATTTTGAGCGGGCTGCTGTGTTGCGTGACCGTGTGCGGGCCCTGGCTCAGATGCAGGATTCTCAGGTCATAAATCCGCATTCCCTGGAGGAAGCGGATGTGATGGGCATCTGGCAGGAGGGTGGGTTAACCTGCATTCAGGTCTTTTTTGTGCGTGGTGGACGCAATAACGGGAGCAGATCGTTCTTTCCCGCGCATGTGCAGGAGCAGAGTGCGGAAGATGTGATGTCAGCTTTTATTGTGCAGTTTTATGAAGATAAACCGCCACCTCGCCAGCTGCTGGTGAGTGTTCTGCCTGAAGAATCCGTATTGCTTGAAGAGGCATTATCTTTGCAAAAAAGCCGCAGGGTTGAAATTCTCAACCCTCAGCGGGGTGAAAAAAAGCAGGTTCTTGATCATGCTGTGACCAACGCACGAGATGCGCTGCGGCGCAAACTGGCAGAAAGTGCAGGTCAGGCCAGGCTGCTCGAAGGCGTTGCGGCTGTTTTTGGTATGGACAGCCCCCCTAAGCGTATCGAAGTATATGATAACAGCCATATTATGGGCTCGCATGCGTATGGTGTGATGATAGTTGGCGGCCCTGAAGGCTTTGACCGGCGGGCCTATCGTAAGTTTCTGATTAAAGGACCAGTCACACCGGGTGATGATTTTGCCATGATGCGTGAGGTTCTCGAACGGCGTTTCGGTCGTGCTTTAAAAGAGGCAGAGGAGGGGGATCGCTCAAACTGGCCTGATCTGCTGCTCATTGATGGGGGTGCAGGGCAATATTCAGCTGTCAGGCGGGTGCTTGATGAACTGGGTGTAACAGGCGTAACGCTGGCTGGTATTGCTAAGGGGCCAGACAGAGATGCCGGGCGGGAGTGGTTTTATACGCAGGGGCGCCCTGCTTTTCAGCTCGATGTACGTGACCCGGTTTTATATTATCTGCAACGCCTGCGTGATGAGGCGCATCGTTTTGCAATTACAACGCATCGGGCCGGGCGCTCAAAGGCTCTGGTGCGTTCTGAGCTTGATGACGTTCCAGGTATCGGTCCGGGTAGAAAAAAAGCGCTGTTAAATGTATTTGGTTCTGTTCGTGCTGTCAGGCAGGCTGGTATAGCTGAGTTAGAATCGGTGCCCGGTATCAGCAAAGAGGTCGCCAGAGTAGTTTATGGGTATTTTCATCCCGACTGGTTGCCGGCATAAGACGGATGCAAAAATATAGTAAATTTTTAAGAAATGACTGCCGAATACAGAGTATAATGCGTTTCAGCCTGATGAAAAATAGGTTAGTGTCCTGACAATGTTGATCAATCTGCCAAATATTCTGACCCTCTCGCGTATTGTGGTCATTCCTGTGGTTGTGGCTCTTGCCGCCTGGGGTACCCCTCTGACCGATGCCCTGGCCTGCCTGGTCTACATTCTGGCAGGAATAACAGACTATTATGACGGCAAACTGGCACGCTCAATGCAGCAGCTGTCAGATTTTGGACGAATGTTTGACCCTATTGCCGATAAGCTGCTGGTTACGGCGAGCATACTCGTGCTGGCGGGTTATGATCGCTTGCCTTATTATTCTCTCTGGCCTGCAATTGTTATTCTGTGTCGTGAAATTCTTGTTTCCGGCCTGCGGGAGTATCTTGCCGGGAGAGATGCAACTCTGCCGGTTACACAGCTGGCAAAGTGGAAAACAACATTTCAGATGGTTGCTATTGGTTTTTTACTGGCTGGTGACAGCACAGCTGGTTTGCTACATTTGCCATGGGTGCCTGTTTCGCTGATTGGTGCTGTTTTGTTGTGGATTGCGGCAGTTTTAACTTTAATCACCGGGTGGGCTTATTTGATTACTGGCCTGCGTCACGTATCATTATAGTATGAATATTGCCTGCTAAAGGTTGGTTATAATAAAAATTCTGGTATACGGTTTGTGCCATGAAGCAGAGCGTCAGCGTCAGTATAAAATTGATATAGGATAATAACTTTAAATGATGCGAAAAGTGATGCTTCTTGGGGGCTGCCTGATGATTACAGGGTGCTCAGGGTTCGGCAAATTTGTTTCTGATACTGCGACACTGCCGGGCGCTAATCCTAATGCTCCCTTAGGGTCTGATCTGAATATGCGTCGGGTTAAAGGGTATGGTGCATCTGAAGCACCCATTCTCACGCAGGGTGGTAACGTCTGGCCTGGTCCTCCATCGCCTATGCCAACGCTTGAGGATGTTGAGAAAGATCGTATTGGTACAGCTCTGGGTGCGACCTCTTCAGCTGATGAGATGTTGCCGGACGGTGGTGAAATCAATCTTGATACATCCAGAAAAGTTGCACCCAGTGCCAAGCTGCCGGATGCTGAGTCGGATGCCGCCAGTAAGTTTGGTGCTAAACGCAGCAATGCCTCCGCCATTCAAATTCCTAATGGTGATGGCACTGTAACCATCATTCGTCCTGATGGCTCAGTGTATACGATCAAAGCTTCAGCTGCTCCGGCTGCAACTCACTGATCATATATGATGGTGAAACTGGCAGAGCAGGAGTTATTATAATGGCAAAGATTAAGGTTTTATACTTTGCGTCTTTGCGCGAGCAGCTTGGGTATGCAGAGGATATCATTGATGTGCCGCAGGCAGGCTTTGATATACAAAGTCTGATTACTCTTCTCGGTGAAAAAAAACCTCAGGTTAAGGCGGTGCTGACAGAAACTCCACGTTTGCGGGCTGCTTTGAATCAGACGCTTGTTTCTTTTACAACGGCGGTAAAACCTGGCGACGAAGTTGCTTTTTTTCCTCCTATGACGGGTGGATGAAAAACTGATGCAACATGTCGTGGTACAGGAGGCAGCTTTTGATGTCGGGCATGAATATACCCGACTTGCTGAGTTATCTGATCATGTTGGTGGTGTAAGTATTTTTGTTGGTTGTGTGCGTGACACGGCAGGCGACCTTCAAAGTCTGACGCTTGAACATTATCCTGGCATGACAGAAAAAATGCTTCAAAATCTGAGTGCTGAAGCATTTGAGCGTTTTCATCTCGCGGGTTGTACAATTATTCACAGGGTTGGTACGCTGGGTGTAGGTTCTCCGATTGTTTTTGTCGGGGCTGCTGCGGCACACCGGGCTGAAGCCCTTCATGCAACGGCTTTTTTAATTGATAAGCTGAAAACCGGCGCTCCATTCTGGAAGTGCGAGCAGTTTAAAGACGGTCGTCGTGTCTGGGTTGAGGCTAAAGCTGCGGATGATGAGGCCGCAGCTTTCTGGAGCTGAAAGCTAAAAATTTCTTTTATAATCAGCTTGATAAAACTTTATAGATGGCGTCTGTCAATGTCAGAAGATCAGCATCGCTGATTGTAAAAGCCGGCGTCAGATAGACAATATTGCGAAAAGGCCTGACCCATACTCCCGCCTGAATAAATTTCGTACGCAGGGCATCGGCATTCTCAATTTTTTCCAGCTCCACCACGCCAATAGCGCCTAATGTTCTTACATCTTTGACACCAGGCAGTGCTCTGCATGGCTCGAGAGCTTCAGTGAGAACTGTATTGATATGATTAACCTGTGCCAGACGAGGCTCCTGCTCAAACAGGTCGAGTGAAGCATTAGCGCAGGCGCAGGCCAGCGGATTGGCCATGAATGTTGGCCCATGCATCAGCGCATGTTCAGGGTTATCTGACAAAAAAGCTTCATAAACATGGCGTTGTGCTATCGTGGCCGCCAGCGGTATTGTCCCGCCCGTCAGTGCTTTTGAGACTGTAACAATATCAGGGACGATATCAGCCTGTTCGCAGGCAAACATAGTGCCTGTGCGGCCAAAACCTGTAAAAATTTCATCTAAAATCAATAAGATATTATGATCATCGGCGGCTTTGCGTATGTGGCGCAAAACATCAGGGCTATGAAACAGCATGCCACCGGCACCCTGCACCAGAGGTTCGGTAATAATGGCCGTTATCTCGTGGGCATGCTGTTCGAGCAGAGATAAAAACCGGGCTGTACTTTTTTCATCGACTGGCAGAGGGGAGATAATATGCTCACTCAGCACTGAGCCATACAGATGGTGCATCCCTTCTTCAGGGTCACAGACCGCCATCGTTGCCAGGGTGTCACCATGATAACCGCCTTTAAAGGCAAGCATTTTCGTGCGGCCGTTCTCACCTTTGTTCAGGCGGTACTGAATGGCCATTTTCATAGCGACTTCAACAGCAACTGACCCTGAATCTGTAAAAAAGACACGCTCAAGGTCACCTGGCAGCATATTGCTCAGCCGGTGTGCAAGCGTCAGGGCCGGTTTGTGTACTGTGCCGCCAAACATAATGTGAGGCATGGTACTGAGCTGTTTTTCAACAGCTTTACGAATATAGGGGTGGTTATATCCGTGGCAGGCTGTCCACCAGGCCGCAACCCCGTCTGTCAGAGTCGAGCCATCAGCCAGAGTAATCGTGCTGCCCTGTGTGCTGTGAGCCGCCAGTGGAGGAGCTGCCGTTTTCATCTGAGAGTATGGCAGCCAGATATGAGGCAGGCCCTGCTCATACCAGTCTGGCTGTGATGGGGTGAGTGGGTCTGGCTGTGAAGGCATCCTGATATTCTTTCTGATTGAAATAGATTGACCGTGGCGCACAGCTCCGGCACCAGATGTGTCATGACGCGGTTTGACTCTCTTTTCCAGCAGGGACTTCAGAAACTGGCAGAGCAGGGGCGCTTGCGTACCCAGCGCAGCCTTGATTCCTCGGGTGATAATTTTATCCGCTCTGACGGCACTGTTCTGGCTGATTTTTCTTCTAATGACTATCTTGGGTTACGCAGGCACCCGCTGTTACTCCAGCGCGCGGCTGAGTGGGGAGCACGTTATGGTGCAGGCTCAGGTGCTTCGCGCCTGGTCAGTGGCACCTGCTCGGGCGCACTCAGGCTTGAGCAACGCCTTGCCACTCTGAAAGGGATGGAGGCCGCCTGTATTTTCTCATCAGGCTGGCAGGCAAATGCTACTCTTGTTCCGGCCCTTGTGCGTCTTTGCGTGACAGCAACAGGGGCGCAGCCTGTCATTCTGGCAGATAAGCTGATTCATGCCAGCCTGTATCAGGGCTGCGCTGCCGCCGGTATCGTGCCGATTCGTTTTCGTCATAATGACCTGAAGCATCTTGCCACACTTTTAGAAAAATATGCCGATGCCGCGGGCATGAAAATTGTGCTGACTGAGAGTGTATTCAGCATGGATGGCGACCGTGCGGACCTTGCCGCGCTCGGAAACGTATGCCGGGCCCATAATGCCTTTTTGTGTGTTGATGAGGCTCATGCCACTGGTATTCTTGGCCATAACGGAAAAGGCCTGTCTGACGGGCATGCAGATCTGGTTATTGGCACATTCAGCAAAGCACTGGGTACGATGGGAGCTTTTGTCTGCTCGTCGTCGGCTGTGTGCCAGTGGCTGCGGACGAGCGGGTCAGGCTATATTTACTCAACAGCACCATCTCCCATGGTGCTTGGGGCGGCGGATGCGGCCCTTGATCTGCTGACTGAGCCTGAAACTGAAGAGGTAAGATGCAAAGTTGCCGCTCTCTCTGAACGTTTACGCCAGCATGTTGCCGCAGCAGGCCTGGAGACGGGACCGTCGTCAACGCAGATCGTCCCTGTTGTAGTGGGACGTGAGCAAACAGCTTTGCGTCTTGCGCAGCTGATGGAAGAAGCGGGGTTTCTGACCGTAGCGATTCGCCCGCCAACGGTGCCGCCCGGCGCCTGCCGCCTGCGGATTGTGATACATGGTAACCATACAGAGCCGCAGATTGATGCGCTGGCCCATTGCCTGGTTACAGCATGGAAGAGCATGCAATGAGTATACAGGGTCTCAAACCTGTTTTTGTACATGGCTGGGCCTGTGGGCCTGAGATATGGGCACCTTTGCAGCAGCAGCTTGGCTGGGACGGAGTTTGTCGTGTTGACCTGGGGTATTTTGAACCATCACCGCAAAATGGCAGTGTGAATCCAGCTGAATTTTTGCAGAATGCAGGTGGTCAGCCCATACTGGCGACAGGTCATTCACTTGGTTTGCTATGGCTGCTCTCACAGCGCGACTGGCCTGAAGGTAGCCGTTTTGTAGGTATCAATGCTTTTGGGCGCTTTAGCGCGGCTGAAGGGTTTGCCGCAGGTGTGTCACCACGTGTTCTCAGCCGTATGCGGGCAGGTCTGACACGTAATGCGTATGACGTGGCAGAAAACTTCAGGGCGCGCTGTGGTCTGCCTGTGCCTGAAGGCGTTTCCTGCAATGCTGATGTGCTTGATGAAGGGCTTGCTCTGCTGGCTGAGGGTGATGTGCGTGAGAAGATGCAGTATATTGCCTGTAAAAGAAATTTATTGCTTCTGGCCGGTGGGGATGACCCGATAGTTCCCCCGGCCATGACACGAAATGCTGTACCCGCTGAAGCGGAAATCGTCTGGCAGTCAGATGGCGGGCATATGCTACCCGTCACACATGTCTCGTTTTGTGCAGACCACATTAAAAATTTTATCAGTAAGGCAGTCTGAATAAAAATGACCGGAATTTCTCGTCAGAATCGTATCTGCCAGAGCTTTAACCATGCTGAGGCCTATGATGAAGCCGCCAGCATGCAGCGCTATGTTGCCCGGCAGCTTTTTGAGCGTATCAAAACAGCTCAGGCACAACATCAGCCAGCCAGGATTCTTGAACTGGGGTGCGGGACCGGGTTTCTGACCACTTTGCTCGCAGCGCACTGGCCTGATGCAGATATCATCGCGACAGATTTTGCACCGCAAATGGTACAGCGTATGCAGGCGCGCCTTGGGGAGCGTGTTACTGGTCATGTGATGGATGCTGCGGCACCTGATGTCGAAGGGTCTTTTGATATTATCTGCGGCAGTCTGGTGTTTCAGTGGCTGGATAACCCGCAGGCTGTTTTACTGCACCTTGAAAAGATGCTGAAGCCGGGTGGCAGGCTCTTCTTTTCCACGCTGACACAGGGTACTTTTGAAGAGTGGCAGCAGGCCTGTACATCTGAATATTCAGTGGGGACACCTGATTACCCCACTCTGGCAGCGCTGCAGTCATGCAGGCCGGCTTTATGTGCCGGCAGCTGGGAGGGGGCCTGTTATATTCAGCCCTTTAACAGCGCAAGAGCCTTTTTACATCATCTGAGCCAGACCGGTGCCTGCGTTCCTGTTGCGGGTTATAAGCCGTTGCAGCCCGCTGCATTGCGTCAGGCTATGAACCGTTTTGAGGGCGGAGGCTGTGCCATCTCGTGGCATATTGCTTATGGCTGTTTTCAGCGGCCCGTACGTGCCGGTGTGTTTGTAACCGGTACAGATACCGGGGTAGGAAAAACATTTATCTCTGCCTGTCTCGTAAAAGCCTGGTCAGCACTTTACTGGAAACCGCTGCAAAGCGGCCTGGCAGATGAACCAGGTGACACATTGACTGTCACGGAGCTTGCCGGGGCAGATGCCGCCTCCTGCCTGCCTTCTGTCGGTGCATTTCAGGCTTCTTTGTCTCCCGAAGCTGCCGCCCGTGCTGAAGGCGCAGAGATTGACCCTGACAGCCTTGTTCTTCCCCTGGCAGAGAATGATCGTCCACTGGTTGTCGAAGGTGCTGGCGGGCTTATGGTGCCGGTGACAGACAGGCTTATGATCTGTGATCTGATTGTTCGCTGGGCTTTACCCGTTGTCGTTGTGGCGCGCAGTGGCCTGGGTACACTTAACCACACGTTGCTGACACTTGAGGCCTTAAGAAACCGTGGTGTTGCAATAGCCGGTGTTGTGCTTAACGGGCCACCGGATGAAGATAATTGCCGTGTGATCGAAGAAAAAGGGCGTGTGCGCATTCTGGCACAGGTGCCGCATCAGTCGGTCGTTTCGGCTGAAACTGTTGCTGAAGCCTCCAGGAAGTTACCCTCCTGGAGTGATGTGTCTCCCTTCTGAAATCAGGGGAGGCGTATGATCCTGCAGGGGGTTCCGGCTTGTGCCGGTGGTGCCCCCGGGGCGCGCAATAACAGGGCATCGCTTTGGGAGAGGATGCAGAGCTGTGCCGAATCCTGCGAGTCAAAGGGTACTGCAACAGGCAGATCGCTTTCAGGCTTCTTGACCAGTGTGCAGCGCAGAAAATCCTGCCGGTGATCGTTCTGCCTGACGTCAGCCCCCAGAATCGCATTTTCACTTTCAATGTCAGCTGAGACGGGCTGCCCTATAAGGGCGTGCACGGCAGGGGCTACAAAAATAACCGAGCAGACCATAGCCGCAACCGGGTTGCCTGGCAGACCAATGATGGGTGTTCCCTGAATTTGCCCTGACATCAGCGGTTTGCCCGGGCGCATAGCAATCTTCCAGAAGTCGAGGGAGAGGCCGTGAGCTTTCAGAGCGTCCTGTACAATGTCATATGTGCCAACACTGGCGCCACCAATGGTAATGAAGAGATCAAAGCGCGTTGTATGCGCCAGAGCAGAAGCCAGAGCTGTATGGTTGTCTCGTGCGATAGGCAGAATAACAGGTTCAGCTCCGATGGTTCTGAGCAGGCCTGACACCATAAAAGCAGCTGAGTTCACAATCGAATCGGGTTGTGTCGGGTCACCTGGCAGGGTGAGTTCATCTCCGGTAGAGAGAATGCCTACGCGCGGGCGCTGTGCAACGCTGAGCCATGTGTAACCAGCTGCTGCTGCCAGGCCGATGTCACGGGCAGTCAGTCGTTTACCGGCACTCAGCAGGGTTTGCCCTTTCTGAAAATCTTTTCCCTGCCTGCGAATAAACTGCTGTTCGTCGCTGCTGGTTTGCAGCGAGACAGATTCGCCTTCACGTATCACATTTTCCTGCAAGATGATTGTGCTTGTCCCGGCAGGTATCTGGCTGCCGGTAAAAACACGAATACAGGTGCCAGGGGCAATGTGTTGCGTGGTGGGGTGGCCTGCTGGTGCTTCACCGGTAACCGTGAGTACTGCGCCCTTTATGGCGTCTTCTGTCCGGGCGGCATACCCATCCATTGCAGAGACCGAAACAGGGGGGTTAGACAGGCGGGCGACCACCGGTTCAACCAGGATACGCCCTGTTGCGTCAGCGAGAGAGACGGTTTCAGGGCCGCAGGGAGAGATTTTTTCGAGAATTCTGGCGCGCGCAACTGCCACATCCAGCATTTTTTTGCTCCTTTTGGCTCTTCTGTGCATATCTATGCAGCAAGAATACTTGACCTTTGGCGTTAGTATGCGCATTTTGCGTCGAATTGAATACTAGCTGGACATCGTGTCCGGTTAACCCATGATGCTCAGCTGAGGAAGTTATGGCTAAGACAAACGTTATCAAAATTCGTCTCGTTTCCACGGCGGATACCGGTTATTTCTACGTTACGAGAAAAAATGCTCGTGCGCACACCGGTAAAATGGAACTCAAGAAATACGATCCGGTTGCTCGCAAGCACGTCGTTTTTCGCGAAGCAAAAATTAAGTAATCTGTTTTTTCTTTAAAACAGTATTACAGCAGACTCGGCGTCCTTACGGGCGCCGTTTTTGTTTGGGGCGGGATCAGTCTGCCGCAGGGGCAAGGCAGGCAGCTCCCGGCACTTTTCAGGAAAAAGAGTCTCCGCTGTTTTAAAAAAGCGGATCATGCCTGTCATAAGGTATGACAATATCATTTTTGTTCGCCAGGTTGAGCATAGCCCGCGCCCGTTCATCCAGCATGTCTTTGTCGAGTGAATGATCGCGCAGGTCATTAACACGCCGGCGCCAGGCAGCTTGTTCTGCCGTGGCGTTAAGCTGAGCCTGTTTTGCCTGGTCCAGCAGCACAAGCTGCTCTTTATACGCTCTGGTGCCGTGGTCGCCCTGTGTGGCGTTCCAGCCAAAATAGCCGGCAATGCTTAAGAAAACCAGCGGAGGAACAACAGCGCGGACGGTGCGCCTTATCATGCGGCCCAGATTCACGTTGATATTCTTTCCTGCTGTTTAACCTGTTACGTCAGTGTAAGCTATTACTGGCCACCTGTGCCAGGAATTTTGAACTTTTTGTAAGCTTGTTTGCCATAAAATGCAGCGGCTCTGGTACCGTGGCTAAGCCAGCGGTACCAGATGAGATAATTTTAGCGCTTCAGAATGGTCTGCCCTGCATATTGCGCAGCCGTTGCCAGCTGCTGCTCAATGCGAATCAGCTGGTTATATTTAGCTGTGCGGTCAGAGCGGGAGAGGGAGCCTGTTTTAATCTGCCCACAGTTGGTCGCGACTGCCAGATCAGCAATGATAGAGTCTTCAGTCTCGCCGGAGCGATGGCTCATAACCGCAGTGTAGCCTGCTTTATGTGCCATTTCGATGGCCTGAAGTGTTTCAGTCAGTGTGCCAATCTGATTCACTTTGATGAGAATAGAGTTGCCAACACCAGTCTCAATGCCACGACGCAGACGCTCGGGGTTGGTTACAAACAAATCGTCACCAACCAGCTGAACTTTTTTGCCAAGTGTGCTGGTCAGCAGGCTCCAGCCTTCCCAGTCATCTTCCGCCAGGCCATCTTCGATAGAAACGATAGGGTAGCGTTTTGTCAGATCTTCCAGGTAAGCGACCATCTGGGCAGAATCGAAAACCTTCCCTTCGCCCTTCATGTCATAGCGGCCATCGCGATAAAATTCGGTCGAGGCACAGTCGAGCGCGAAGGTAATGTCTTCACCAGGGCGGTAGCCAGCAGCCTCCACCGCGCGGGAAATGAAGGTCAGTGCTTCGTCTGCTGACTTCAGAGCCGGGGCAAAACCGCCTTCATCACCGACATTTGTATTATGACCGGCATCTTTAAGAGCTTTTTTCAGCTGGGCAAAAATTTCGGATCCCCAGCGAATACCATCAGCGACAGTTGGTGCGCCAACGGGCTGGATCATAAATTCCTGAATATCGATGGGGTTGTCTGCATGCTCACCGCCGTTGACGATGTTCATCATTGGCACAGGCAGAGTGTGAGCGAAAACGCCCCCTACATAGCGGTAGAGTGGTACACCCAGCTCAGCTGCTGAAGCTTTTGCAACAGCAAGGGAGACACCAAGAATCGCATTGGCGCCCAGGCGGCTTTTATTGGGTGTGCCATCAAGGTCGATCATCGCATTATCAATGTCGATCTGCTCTGACGATTCGAAACCCTGAAGTGTGGGCAGGATTTCACTTTCAATATTTTCAATGGCTTTCAGAACGCCTTTGCCGCCAAAGCGTTTTTTGTCGCCATCTCTGAGTTCAACCGCCTCATGTGCACCGGTTGAGGCACCTGACGGAACAGCAGCCCGGCCAACTATGCCAGAGGCGAGTTCTACATCAACCTCAACAGTGGGGTTACCACGGCTGTCAAGAATTTCACGTGCTACGATATCTGCAATGACACTCATGTTTTTTATTCCCGTTGCTTATAGCCAGAGAGCGCTCCGGCTGCGATGGTCCTGTTTTGTTGTTTAGTGTCTCAAAAACACGAAGGGGCCATCGGCCTGTTGCCTAGTGGCCTCCTGTTGGGCTTCTCTGTCAACCTGTCTCTTGTCGTAAAAGCGTATCAAAAAAGGTGAAATAGCAATTTATGAAAAAAACATCTGTGATCGCAGGTGGTCTGACAATAGCGGGCTTGCTGCCTTTTGTGTTCAGTGCCGGCTGTATAGTGTTCTTTAATTCCGGTGTGCCGGTAACGAATCTGCTTATGGCCTTTGTATCTTATGGCGCGATTTGTCTGGCTTTCTGGGGGGCAGTGCAGTGGGGGCTTTCACTTGAGACAGACCGGGCTATTCTGGTAGCAGGGGCTGAATCGCGCGATGTCGTGCGTCTGCTGCTGGGGGTAATACCTGCGGCTCTTGCCTGGCTTGCAATCTGTCTCGCCTTTATGTGGTCAGCTGTTATGGCTGTCGCTCTTCTGGCTGTTGCTGTGCCGTTGCAGGGGCTTGCTGAGCGGGCAGGCTGGCGCCGCGGGATGCTGCCGCGCGGGTATATGGGGCTGCGCTGGATAGCTGTTGCTGTTATGGAGAGTTGTCTGCTTGTTGTGCTGATGGCACGTTTGTTTTGATTATGAGCCGGCGTTGCGGGGAGATAAAATATGCAGGGTAAGCCGCGTATTCTGGTCAGAGGTGCCGGTGTGGCAGGTATGGTGACAGCTGTCACACTGGCTGAGCGTGGCGGGCTGGTTACTGTTTACGATCAGAGCGGGCGTGTCGGGGCCGGAGCTTCATGGATGGCGGGCGGCATGCTTGCACCCTGGTGTGAGGGTGAATCTGCCCCGCCGGAGGTTACAGCGCAGTCAGTCGCTTCTGTTGACTGGTGGGCCACACACGTGCCTGACGTGACCAGAGCAGGCAGCCTTGTACTGGCTCCCCCGCGTGATGTCGGGGAGCTTGCACGTTTTGCCCGCCGCACATCGCATTGCGAGATGATAGACGGTAAAAAAATTGCGGCGCTTGAGCCCGATCTGGCCGATCGTTTTCATAAGGGCCTGTTTTTTGAGCAGGAAGGGCATGTTGACCCCCGCAAAGCGCTGCCTGCACTCCTGAGTTCCCTCCTGCAACAGGGAGGAACTATGGTCCATGCGTCAGAAAAAGCGCCCGATAGTGCTGATTTTGACTGGGTCGTTGACTGCACTGGTCTGCAGGGCCGCACAGAGTTGTCTGAGCTGCGTGGTGTCAGAGGTGAGATGCTTTTGCTGCGTTGCCCTGATGTTACGCTACATCGTCCGGTGCGTATGCTGCACCCGCGTATCCCGGTTTATATCGTGCCGCGTGCTGACCATATTTTTATGGTGGGAGCGACGATGATAGAAAGTGAAAATGCCGGGGCGATGACCGTCCGGTCTGTGACGGAGCTGCTCAATGCGGCCTGGACCCTGCATCCGGCTTTTGCTGAGGCTGAGATTGTTGAAATGGGAACAGGTGTTCGTCCTTCTTTCCCTGACAATGTGCCCCAGGTTGTGCAAGAAGGGCATAAGGTTTTTGTTAACGGCATGTACCGGCATGGCTTTTTGCTTTCTCCGGCAAAAGCGGGTGAGGCCGCAGATCTGATTTTTGGCAATGCAGGCGGATGACTGCGAACTGAGTGAGATACGCTCGCAGGGAGAATGACCATGAAAATTATGGTTAATGATGAAGCGCATGATGTGCGGGCCACCACACTTGCGGCCCTGGTTGAAGAGCTGGGGTATGGCGGGGCACGTATTGCGACAGCACTGAACGGAGGGTTTATACCGCTGGCCCGCCGTGGTGAGACAGCTTTGCATGAGGGGGCGCGCATTGAAATTGTCGCCCCGATGCAGGGAGGATAGTAAATGTCAGCGGAATTTTATGGGGTTTCTTTACGCTCACCACTGATGATGGGCACGGCGCAGTATCCGTCTCCTGAAATCCTGCGTGAGGCAGTGCAGGCAGCTTTGCCTGGTCTTGTGACTGTTTCACTGCGACGCGAGTCAGCGGGAGAGCAGGCAGGTCAGTCCTTCTGGTCGCTCATTCGTGATCTTAATGTGTCTGTGCTGCCTAACACGGCCGGGTGTTATACCGTTAAGGAAGCTGTAACTACCGCGCATATGGCCCGCGAAGTTTTTAATACAGAGTGGATCAAGCTTGAAGTGATTGGCGAGCCTGACACACTTCAGCCTGATGTGTTCGGCCTGGTTGAAGCGGCCCGTATCCTGTCAGAAGATGGGTTTAAGGTTTTCCCCTATACGACAGAAGATCTGATCGTCGCTGAAAAGCTGATGGCTGCCGGCTGTGAAGTGCTGATGCCATGGGGGGCGCCTATCGGTTCGGGTAAGGGGTTAAACAACGTGTTTGGCCTGCGTGCCCTGCGTGCCCATTTCCCTGGTGTTCCTCTTGTCGTTGATGCGGGTATAGGTGTGCCTTCTCACGCATTGCGTGCGATGGAACTGGGCTATGATGCTGTGATGATTAACACTGCCATTGCCGGTGCCGGAGATCCGGTCACGATGGCCCGTGCTTTCAGCCTGGCGGTAGAGGCCGGCGTGCTGGCACGTAAGGCCGACCCGATGGAAGAACGTGATATGGCTGTTCCCTCAACCCCTGTTATCGGAAAGGCCATGCTGTCGTGAGCGGACTTCCTCAAAAAATATATCCTGTTGTTGATACTGCCCGCTGGATTGACCGTCTGGGCGGAGCAGGTGCCCGTTTCATTCAGCTGCGTGTAAAAGAGCTGGAGGGTGAGGCGCTGCGTGAGGAGATTCGTCAGGCGCATATTTTTGCCCGGACTCATGGTGTTTGCCTGGTGTTGAATGATTACTGGCAGATCGCACTCGAAGAGGGGATAGACTATATACACCTTGGTCAGGAGGATCTGGATACAGCCGACCTGGCGGCTGTACGTAAGGCGGGTATTCGTTTTGGACTGAGTACACACAGCCACGAAGAGCTTGACCGTGCCCTGTCATTTAAACCTGATTATGTGGCTCTTGGCCCGATCTGGCCAACACGTCTGAAGAAAATGGCTTTTGGTCCTCAGGGTGTTGCAAAGCTGACTGAGTGGAAGAAGCTGATCGGTGACCTGCCACTTGTTGCTATTGGCGGGGTGGCGTTTGAGGGACTTAAGCCTTGTCTTGATGCCGGTGCTGACAGTGTTGCTGCGGTGTCGGCATTTACACAGCATGCTGACCCGGAGGGGCAGATTAAACGCTGGCTGACTGAAGCCGGCGCTTAAGGTGCCGCTGCGACGCCCTCAGGGTTGAGCTTCGAGCTTCAGAGAGGGCATTGTGGCTGCCTGCGTGTTAAAACAACACGCCGCAGCCATTGATATATTGGATGCAAAATACTCTGGCCTGTTTGCAAAGCATGTTTTTCATGTGTTGTCCTGACAATGCCCTGGTTTACCCTCCGGAAAAGAGGCGTGCGGCATCTGCTTTATTGAATAACGTCAACAGAATATTAAGCGGAGGGGAGAGTGACGCCTGATGCTCAGAGGCGCAGCGTTTAAATAAATAACCGGCTTCTTTGTGTGCCAGGTCAAGCAGTTCATCGAACAGATCTTCCTGAGCTATGCGGTATTCAGGCAGGCCTGACTGGCGGTGCCCTGTGGCATCCCCTCCGCCACGCAGGCGAAAATCTTCGTTGGCAATGATAAACCCATCTTCTGTGTCACGCAGACAGTTCAGGCGCCGGCGTGCTGTCAGGCCGAGCTTATCATCGTGCAGCATGAGGCAGTAAGAGGCTTCGCTGCCACGCCCAACGCGCCCGCGCAGCTGGTGTAGCTGAGCAAGCCCAAAGCGTTCAGCATGTTCAATAACCATAATTGTTGCCGCCGGTATATCGACGCCCACCTCAATGACTGTCGTAGCAACCAGCAAACGGGTATTGCCCCGGGCAAATTCATCCAGCTCTTTTTCGCGCACCGCAGTGTCCTGCTGCCCATGGGCCAGGCCGGTTTGCGGGCCAAAACGTGCGCTCAGCTCTGCGTGGCGTGCCTCGGCTGCGGCGATATCGAGGGCTTCACTCTCGCTTACGAGCGGGCAAACCCAGAAAATCTGTGCCTTTTTTGCCAGTGCACGTTCAAGAGCATCAAGGATATCAGGCATTGTGCTGATGCTGTGCAGAGATGTCCGTACAGGTTTACGGCCTGCCGGTTTGCCTTCAAGCCGGCTTGTCTGCATATCACCAAAGCGTGTCAGCAGAAGTGTGCGGGGAATGGGTGTGGCGGTCATGACCAGCATGTCAGCCTCATGACCTTTTTCAACCAGGGCAAGGCGTTGCTCAACACCAAAGCGATGTTGTTCATCAACAACAGCCAGAGCCAGGTCAGAAAAAGATACACCCTCCTGCATTAGTGCATGCGTGCCAACTGCCAGAGGAGCCGATCCGTCAGCAATGCTTTGCAGCACTGTTTTGCGGGCTTTGCCTTTGACTGAACCAGAAAGATAGGCAACCGGAACGGATGTCAGCCTGCTAAAAGTTTTCGCATGCTGCCGTGCCAGAATTTCAGTAGGGGCCATCAGGGCTGCCTGCGCCCCGGCCTCGACAGCTCTGAGCATGGCCAGCAGGGCAACCAGTGTCTTACCCGCGCCGACATCGCCCTGGAGCAGGCGATTCATGCGGTACGGAGCCGCCATATCATGCTCTATTTCGCTGAGTACTTTGCTTTGCCCCGGGGTTAGTGCATGACCAAAAGTTTCCAGGGCTTGTTTTTGTAAAATCCCGGTTCCTTTAATGATACGACCAGGCCTGTGCTGAGAGGCGCGTTGTGCGATACGTGTTGCCAGCTGGTCAGCCAGCAGTTCGTCACAGGCCAGGCGTGCGCGGGCAAGTGCATATTGCTTGCGCCATGCGTCACCGCTTTCACTGCCAGGAATGTTGTCAGGAAAATGGACCTGATTCAGCGCGGTGATGAAATCAGGCCAGTGGTGTGATGAAATCAGACTGGTTTCATGCCATTCAGGCAGGCCTTCAGGTATCAGTGAGAGCGCATGTACCATGGCCTGTCTGACCTGCCCGCTGAACAGGCCTGCTGTAAGTGGCCAGACAGGGTCAAGACGTGGAATGCGCCCGGCAGAACGGGCCGGCAAAACATAGTCCGGAGCTGAAATGCAGACCTTATCATGAAAGAATTCAGCTTTACCTGAGACGACAATATCCTCCCCCTCAGCAATCTGTTTCGCCTGCCAGGGAGAGAAGAAGGCGACCTCAAGCACGCCGGTCCCGTCATACAGGGTAACACGCCATGGCTGGCGGGTGCGCGGAGTCGGTGCGCGTATGGTTTTGACAGTGCCTGTTACTGTGACAATGTTGTCTGGTTTTATTTCTGCCAGCGGCGGGGCAAGGCGGCGGTCTGTAATGCTGTCGGGCAGGCAGAACAAAAGGTCGATGACCCGCGAACCTCTGGCGATACGTCTTATAAGCTTGCCGCGTGCAGCACTGACGCCAGACAGGCTTTCAGGCGGAGCCAGTAAGGGGGCAAGTCTTGTCGTGCTGACAGATGCGTGAGAAGACTCAGTTATGACAGGGACAGGACTGGACACCGGAGAAACTCAGGCCTTTGCTGGGCAGCTGACAGATGGAACTGCCAACGCTATAGGACATCAGCATTATGAACCACAATAATAGTAACATCATGACAGAAAATGATCCACTCGCTGCACGTCGTCGCAGGCTGATCTTTCGTGCTAACCACAGAGGTACTTTTGAAACCGATATTATAATCGGTGATTTTGTAAGAGACACTGTGGCTACCATGACAGAAGCAGAACTGACCGATATGGAGGCTGTGATGCAGATGCCAGACCCTGAACTGACAGACTGGCTGTTTGGACGATTGCCTTTGCCCGCAGAGAATGTGAACCCTATGTTGCGCCGCATGGTTGAGAGCTGCCGTGCCAAAAATAACGGATAAATAGTAATGACTGCACAGGCAGGCTCAGAGCGTCAGGTTGTTTCTGTATGGGGTGTGACAGAAGGCTATGATGCCTTTTTGCTGGCCCGCAGAGCGAGAGAGCATAAAAACGTCGTTTTACATGTTGCCCGTGATGATGCCGCCGTTGCTCGGCTTGCTGATTTGCTGGCTTATGTGGCTGATGATGTTGAGGTTCTGCGTTTTCCGGCCTGGGACTGCCTGCCCTATGACCGGGTGTCACCTAACCCGACCCTGGTTGCCGAACGGGTAGCAACACTTACACGCCTGCTTGAGCCAGCCGGAGGGAAACCCCGGCTTGTGCTGACAACAACAGCTGCCCTTGTGCAGAGAGTATCACCCCGCAGTACGTTCGAGGGGCAGTCTCTTGCCATAAAGCAGGGTGAGAGCCTCGATCAGGAATTTTTGTGTGAGCTGCTGGTTGCTAATGGCTATACCCGCACTGACACCGTGATGGAGCCGGGTGAATTTGCTACCCGTGGTGGTATTTTCGATTTGTACCCCGCAGGTGCATCAGAGCCGGTCAGGCTTGATTTGTTCGGTGATGAAGTTGAAAATATCCGAACATTCGACCCGGGCAGTCAGCGCTCAACCGGCCACCTGACAGAGCTTACGCTGCGGCCTGTTTCTGAGCTTTCTCTCGATGCCGACAGTATTTCACGTTTTCGCACAGGCTGGCGCGATGTGTTCAGTCCTGCCGCGGCATCTGATTCTCTCTATGAGTATGTTTCTGAAGGCAGACGCTATCCGGGCCTCGAGCACTGGCTGCCACTTTTCCATACAAATCTTGAAACCCTGTTTGATTATCTGCCGGGGGCTTCAGTCTCTCTCGATTATCAGGTGAGTGAAATACTTCATGCACGCCTTGAGATGATCGAAGATCATTATCAGGCGCGCCGTCAGCCTGTGCGCGAAGGAGAAACACCTTACAGGGCTCTGCCGCCACATTTGCTTTATCTTGATCAGAAGGGATGGGATGCTGCTCTCGCCCGTTTCCCCTGTGTGACATTAAGCCCGTTTGCTATGCCCGATGGTGCCAGTGGCCTCGATGTCGGTGGCCGCCCAGGTAAAATGTTCTCTAAAATCGTTGCGGGTGCTGAGCGCGAGCAGGTTTTTGGCCTTCTGGGTGAACAGGTGCGCGAGTGGGGTGAGGTGAAACGCCGGGCTTATGTCACAGCCTGGACGCGTGGTTCACGCGAACGTATTGCGACTTTGCTGCGCGAGCATGGTGTGACCAGCCAGAGTTATG
Organism: Acetobacter sp. DsW_059; assembly: GCF_002153695.1. Lineage (NCBI taxonomy): Bacteria > Pseudomonadati > Pseudomonadota > Alphaproteobacteria > Acetobacterales > Acetobacteraceae > Acetobacter > Acetobacter sp. DsW_059. The sequence continues at coordinate 163,074 of NZ_JOPI01000014.1, read as the reverse complement.
ACAGCTGGGCTGAGGCAAAAAAAGCAAAACCTGGTGTGGTGGCATTGCTTACTCTGGGGCTGGAACGCGGCTTCGTTGCTGACAATATGGCCTTTGTTTCAGAGCAGGACCTGCTGGGTGAGCGTATTGGCCGTCCGCCGCGCCGCCGCCGCCGTGCTGATGAACTGATTGCTGAGGCAGGCGAAATTACTGCCGGTGACCTCGTTGTGCACCAGGATTATGGTATCGGCCGTTATGATGGTCTTGAGACTGTAAGTGTTGGTGTTGCGCCACATGACTGCCTGCGTTTGCTTTATGACGGAAATGAAAAGCTTTATCTGCCGGTTGAGAATATTGAGCTGCTGAGCCGCTTTGGTTCTGACCAGGCCAGTGTACCGCTGGATAAGCTGGGAGGAGTAGCTTGGCAGGGTCGTAAGGCGCGTATGAAGCAGCGCATTCGCGATATGGCTTCTGACCTGATTCGTACAGCTGCGGCCCGTGCAATGAAGGAGGCACCGGCTCTCGCACCGGCCGAAGGGCTGTGGGATGAGTTTTGTGCACGTTTTCCTTTTGTCGAAACAGATGATCAGGCCAGGGCGATTGCCGATGTTCTGGAGGATATGAACTCTGGTCGTCCGATGGATCGCCTGGTGTGTGGAGATGTTGGGTTCGGCAAGACCGAGGTTGCATTACGCGCCGCCTTTGTGGCTGCGATGTCGGGCGGGCAGGTGGCTGTTGTTGTGCCGACAACCCTGCTGGCCCGCCAGCATTATAAAACCTTTGTCTCACGTTTTGAGGGCTTCCCTGTTAAGGTCGCACAGCTTTCGCGTATGGTGACAGGTAAAGAGGCAACACAGGTTCGTAAGGGTATTACCGACGGCTCAGTGAATATTGTCATTGGTACTCACGCGCTGCTGGCAAAAACTGTACAGTTTGCTTCTCTCGACCTGCTGATTATTGACGAAGAGCAGCATTTTGGTGTTTCGCACAAAGAGAAACTGAAAGCCCTGCGCGAGGATGTGCATGTGCTGACACTCTCAGCCACACCGCTGCCGCGCACATTGCAGCTGTCCCTCTCCGGTGTGCGGGAGATGAGTCTGATCGCCACCCCACCGACTGACAGGCTGGCCGTACGCACTTTTATCATGCCGTTTGACAGTGTGGTGATCCGTGAAGCAATTCAGCGGGAGCGTTTCCGGGGCGGGCAGATTTTCTGTGTTGCACCGCGCATAGAAGACCTTGACCATCTGGCAAAGCGCCTGGCAGAAATTGTGCCGGACGCTCGTATGGTTCAGGCTCATGGCCGTCTTAGCCCGACGGAGCTTGAGCAGGTCATGACAGAGTTTTCTGATGGCCGGTATGATATTCTTCTTTCAACTAATATTGTTGAAAGCGGGCTGGATATGCCTGCGGTGAATACGCTCATTATTCATCGTGCTGATATGTTCGGTCTGGGGCAGCTCTATCAGCTGCGCGGGCGTGTGGGGCGTGGTAAGCAGCGTGGTTATGCATATCTGACATGGCCACAAACGCACGTACTTTCAGCTTCTGCACAGAAGCGTCTCGAAATTATGCAAACGCTTGATACGCTGGGTGCAGGCTTTACCCTTGCATCGCACGATCTTGATTTGCGTGGTGCCGGCAATCTGCTGGGTGACCAGCAGTCAGGTCATGTGCGCGAGGTCGGGATAGAACTTTATCAGCAGATGCTTGAGGATGCCGTGGCTGAGCTGCGTGCCGATAAAGAACGCAAGCGCGCTGAGGACAGAGACTGGACCCCTAACATTATCGTCGGTCTGCCTGTTCTTATTCCTGTTGAGTATGTGCCTGACCTGCCTGTCAGGCTGGGACTATACCGGCGGATCAGCGGTCTTGCCAGTGATGCAGAACTTGAGGCGATGGAGGCTGAGCTGGTTGACAGGTTTGGTCCTGTCCCAGCTGAAGTGAAGAACCTGCTTGATATTGTTGATCTTAAACGCCTGTGCCGTAGTGCCGGTGTTGAGCGTGTTGAGGCCGGGCCAAAAGGTATGGTGCTTCAGTTCCGCAAAAATCAGTTCTGTGACCCGCAGGGGCTGGCAGGATGGATGAACCGCTGGAAGGATGGCACAGTCAGGCTGCGTGCTGATCATAAACTTGCGGTGGTGCGCGAGCTGACAAATGTACAGCGTATTGATCTGGCGCGGAGGGTTCTGCGTGATTTTGCACGCCTGGCAGAGAAAAATGCTTAGAGGGTATTATTAGGTTGATTTTGTTAAATTTTTAATGATAAAAATTATCAGAAGAAATCAATACTCTGATATCTGTCGTGATCTGGTACAGGCGAGCTGTCTGTCAAATATCGCCTGCCTAAAGAACAGGCGGAGGGCTCTGCCTGTTCGTTGGTACAAAACAGGAATACATTATGAAGTATGTATTAAAAGGTGGTGTAGCAGCCTTTGTTCTGGGGGCACTGGTCGTTTTGCCAGGCTGTCAGTCTGCAAAGCAGGCAGTTGCTGCTAAAGAAGATCACCTTGCGGCGGCAGGTTTTCTTGATAAGCCCGCTACGACAGCAGCACAAAAAGCGATGCTGGCCCGTCTTCCGGCACATCATTTTGTCAGTCGTGTTAAAGGTAAAGACGTTTACTATGTCTATGCTGACCCGGTCGTGTGCGACTGCCTGTATGTTGGCAATCAGGCTGCCTATGATCGCTACCAGCAATATGCTCAGACAAAAGCATTGCTGAACGAGCAGGCAACAACAGCACAGACATATGAAGATGCGCAGTGGAACTGGAACGAATGGGGCGCATGGGATTCTCCATGGGGACCAGGTTTCGTTGGCTATGGCCCCGGCTGGTAAGCCCTGATATAGTCGCAGGAGTTAAAAAGGGGAGATTTTCTCCCCTTTTTTTATTTGATGGGTAGGGGAATACCGTTAACGGTCAGTATACCGCCCGACCAGGTTGCGTTCCATGAGTTGCCACCATCAGATTCGCGATGACTGACAAAGCGGGCCATAACGAGTGCAGCAGCAAGCTTAAGCTGGCCAATAGCGCGCACTTTCTGAATGAGGCTCTCAATATTTTGTATTTCCAGATGACCTTCTGCCGAGGTTGCATCGACATTACCCGTTAATACGGCTGAGCCATGACCACCCAGGGTGATGTCGCTATTTTGTGCACTTAAATCCGATATTGTAACGTGAACAGCCGGAGCTTCTTTTGTTTTGCCACCGATAGCAGCCATCAGTCCTGGCAGCTCGGAAGAAGGCAGAGAGAAGGCCGCATGTGCTGATTCGGGGAGGAGATCCTGGTTGGCAATGTTTTTATAGGCCAGCCCCTGCATAGCCAGTGAAGCAGCTGCGTTACCTTCGCCGGTTTTACCCGACAGTGACAGTGCTGCTGAGCTCAGGCTGATACCAGTTTTCTGGTGGCTGATAGAAGCGTTGTTCCATGTCAGGTTATAAGACTGACCAGCCTCAAGGCCGGTTGCGATGGCCTGTCCCTGTTTTTTCAGCCATGCTGAACAGGCGGCATTATGGTGCCCGACCATAGCTGAAACCAGCAGCAATGATGCCGCATCTGCCTGATCCTGCAGGTCAGTCGCAGAGGCCGCGGCTGAAATCGTGTAACTCATCTCTCCTATAGAGAGAGAGGTTTTGTGATCCGGCGTGGAGATTGTGGAAGAGGTATATGTAATATTTTTATCAGTAACCTGCTTGCCGCCGTGATTGACAATAGCGCACGCAGCCGGTGGGGCTGCAAACGTACGCGGTGAGAAAGCCACGCTCACAAACGTGAGAGAGGCAAGGGGGAGGATGTGGCGTGTTTTCATTTGGTGTAAGGGTGGCTCAAGCAGACGCCTGGTGCAACGAGTTTCTGGAGGCGGAAATTTTTTGTATTATGCGTTTTTTGCATAGCCCATGTTCTGAGCTCTGGATGTGAAAGTATGAAGTCACATGTTTGGTGTTGATCCGTTTTTGCTTAGCCTCATAGGCACCGTTCTCCTTGCAACATTTGTGCCGTGTCATGGCGCGGGTGTTGAAGTTTTTCACTGGCTGGCGATTATTGTCATCGGCATTATGTTTTTCCTGCAGGGTGCCAGGCTTTCCCGCAGCGCTGTTGTCGACGGGCTGACAGCATGGCGCCTGCATATTTTAATTTTATGCTGCACCTTTATTTTGTTTCCGTTGCTTGGCCTTGGTTTTCATGCGGCTTTTCCAGGGCTGTTGCAGAATGATGTCTGGCTTGGTGTATTATTTTTATGCTGCCTGCCCTCAACAGTACAGTCGTCCATTGCATTTACCTCTATCGCGGGGGGTAATACGTCCGCTGCAGTCTGTGCAGCTACGGCCTCTAATATCTTTGGTATTTTTATAACACCTGTTCTGGTCGGGCTTATCCTGGCTCGGCATGGAGTGCAGGATAGTAACGGGCTTGATATCGTCTTTCAGCTTTTATTGCCTTTTATTGCGGGGCAGCTGCTTCAGCCATGGATTGGTAATTGGGCACGCCGGCATAAAAAGCTGTTGTCTCTGACTGATCGCAGTTCAATTCTGGTTGTTGTTTATGCCGCCTTTAGTGATGCCGTGATGCAGGGGCTATGGCATAAGCTGCCGCTGAGTGAGCTGGGCATGATTGCAGTCGTTGACTTTATTTTGCTGGCTATTGTGCTGATTGTTACGGCACTGACCTGCCGTCTGGCCGGGCTGCCGTTCCGTGATGAGGTTGCGGTTATATTCTGCGGTTCAAAGAAAACTCTCGCATCAGGCGTACCCATGGCTAACGTGCTGTTTCCGGCAGCAAGTGTTGGTATTATCGTGCTGCCGCTGATGATTTTTCATCAGATACAGCTTTTTATCTGCGCTATTCTGGCACGTCGCTTCGCTGAGGTGACAAAAAGAAGAGCCGCCGCAGGTGCTGCCCTGTCAGAAGAATAGCCGGTTAATAAACCGGCTATTTGCCTTATCTGCTTTTGCGGTTTTTGCCGCTTTTGTAAGTGTCATCAAACAATGCTGAGAGAGACTGGAGCATTGTGCCCCCCAGCTCTTCGGCATCAGTAATGGTCACAGCCCGCCCGTAATAGCGGCCGACATCATGCCCGATCCCGATGGCTGATAATTCGACCGGGGTGCGATTCTCGATCATATGGATGACCTCTCTGAGGTGATCCTCCAGGTATGAAGGCGGGTTTGCCGACAAGGTACTGTCATCGACCGGAGCACCATCTGAAATGACCATAAGAATTTTACGCGCTTCAGGGCGTGCGCGCAGGCGGCGATAGGCCCAGAGCAGGGCCTCACCATCAATATTTTCTTTTAACAGACCTTCGCGCAGCATCAGCCCCATATTCGCACGGGCTCTGCGCCAGGGCATATCTGCCGCTTTATAAATAATATGACGCAGATCATTCAGCCGGCCAGGCTGTTCTGGCTTGCCGTTCTGAATCCATTTCTCACGGCCTTGTCCACCTTTCCAGGCACGGGTTGTAAAGCCGAGAATTTCGACCTTAACACCGCATCGTTCGAGTGTTCTGGCCAGAATATCACCGCATGACGCAGCAACTGAAATGGGGCGTCCACGCATTGACCCTGAGTTGTCGATAAGCAGGGTGACGGCTGTGTCACGAAATTCGGTATCTTTCTCCTGCTTATAAGACAGCGACAGCATTGGGTTAACAATAATGCGTGACAGGCGCCCGGCATCAAGCAGACCTTCTTCCATGTCAAACTGCCACGAGCGGGTTTGCTGAGCCATAAGCTTACGTTGCAGTTTATTAGCCAGCCGCGACACAACGCCCTGCAGGGTTGTGAGCTGCTGGTCCAGCTGACGACGCAGGCGGGTGAGCTCCTGTGGATCACACAGCGATTCAGCCGGAACTTCCTCGTCAAACTGTGTGGTATAAGCTTTGTAAGGAGGCGGAGTATCGTCTGAGGGTGAATCTTCGTGGTGACCGTGTCCGGCTGATTCCCCTGCGCTTTTTACGCTTTCTTCATGCTCCTGCGGCGTGTCAGGCGAGCTCTCACCTGTTTCAGCCGAGGGTTGCTCCTCCAGTGCCTCAGGGGTGGTTTCAGCCTCGTCTGATTCTGTTTCGGGCGTTTCACTTTCTTCAGGTGGGGCGGCTTCGTCAGCGGGCAGATCATCGTCCTGTTCATCAGAGGGGGTGTCGTCTTCCTCCTCCTCTTCTGCCAGGGCAAAGGCTCCCATAAGCTGGCGGGCAGCCTGCGCATAGCTCTCCTGATTATCCTGTGTTTCTTTCAGATGCGTCAGAGCTGTCAGTGCTTTGGCCGGCATAGCCTGACGCCACTGTTCGAGAATATTTTTTGCCGCGGCAGGTGGTGCTTCACCTGTCATGACTTCACGTGCAAGCAGGGAAAGAGCAACGGCTGGTGAGAGCTGTGCCGGGCTGGTGATTTTACCCAGGCCACTTTCTTCACACTCCGCTTCAAGGCGGTGGCGCAGGTTTGCGGCCACTCCTTTCAGGTGTCGTGCCCCGACAGACTCGATTCGGGCCTGCTCAAGTGCGTCATAAACCTCGCGTGCAGTGCTGTCTTCAGGCAGTCTGGCGCGGTGCAGTCTGGCATTATGGTGCTTCAGGCGCAGTGCCTGGGCATCAGCAGCACCACGAATACGTAAAATCTCTTCCTCTTTCAGGCGGCGGGAGGGCGAGGGTAGTCGGGCAGTAGCACCTTCATGGCTGAGAGGTGCAAGAGGTGCGTTGCCGGTCAGAAAAGAAACTTCAGTTTCTCTTGTGCCGCCAAGTGCACGAAAAGCTGCTGTTGTCGCCTGTCTGAAAGCCTCGACCTGCTTATCCTGATGAGAGGCAGACGTCTGGTTATGCCCCGGAGAGGGCGGCTGCGGGCCTGTCCTGCTGTCAGTCATAATATGACGATCCTTCTTTCAGAAAACGCAGGCATCCTTATTTTGCAAACGGGCTGGTGTTAAAGCAGCGCTGATAATATTCAGCAACGATATTGCGTTCAGCTTCATCACATTTATTGAGGAATGTGACGCGGAAGGCAAAAGCAATATCTTTAAAAATACGTTCGTTTTCAGCCCATGTAATGACCGCACGCGGTGACATGACAGTAGAGAGGTCGCCTGCCATAAAACCAGCGCGGATCAGGTTTGCCAGTGCAACCATGCTTTCTATCGTGTTGCGGGCCTCTTTGTTCTGCGGGTCGGTTTTCATGCGGGAAAGAATGATCCCGACTTCCTGCGCATGGGGCAGGTAGTTGAGTGAGGTAACAATGTTCCAGCGATCCATCTGCCCCTGATTGATCTGCTGGGTACCGTGATACAGGCCGGTTGTGTCACCCAGGCCAATAGTGTTGGTCGTGGCAAAGATGCGGAACCATGGGTGTGGCTTCAGTACCCGATTCTGATCAAGTAATGTCAGGTGACCTTCTATTTCGAGTACGCGCTGAATAACGAACATCACATCAGGGCGGCCGGCATCATATTCATCAAACACCAGAGCGCAGGGGTGGCGCAGGCACCAGGGTAGCAGGCCTTCCTGAAACTCAGTGATCTGCTGACCGTCTCTGACCACGATGGCATCTTTGCCAATCAGGTCAATACGCGAGACGTGGCTGTCGAGGTTGATACGGATACAGGGCCAGTTCAGGCGGGCGGCAACCTGCTCAATATGGGATGATTTACCAGTACCATGAAAACCCTGCACCATAACGCGACGGTTGCAGGCAAAACCTGCCAGAATGGCGAGCGTGGTATCGTGGTCGAACAGATAAGCCGGGTCGATATCGGGTACATGTTCAGTGCGAACAGAATAGGCCGGCACTTTAAAGTCTGCATCAATACCAAAGACGTCACGCGCGGACACTTCGAGGTCAGGGGCAGAAAGAACGGAAATAGGAGGAAGTGAATCCGCTGAATCAGAAATGAAAGAATCGGTCATTCTTTATCCATCTTGTGCGTGTGGTGTTGGAAAAAACGATGCAGCCTCTGCCTGTGCTGATCTTTAAGAACGCATGAGGGGAGCATGCCACGGCTTGCGTATTTTTTCGAGCCCCTCAGACATCAAGGTGCGCCTTAACTATTGTATAGGAAATATTAATATCTTTCAGGCGTTCCTCAGCCTGGCGGTCTCCGTTATTGCGGTCAGGGTGGTATTTGCGGGCCAGGTCACGATAACGCGCTTTCGCATCGGTCAGGGTCAGGGGCCAGTTCAGCCCCAGTATTGCCAGATGCTCGCGCAGTTCTGCCGGTGCGCGTGGTGTCGCGTTTCTGCGGTATTGCTCAGCCCGGGCCTGACGGCTGCGGTTGAGGATGTTGAGCGGGTCAAGCACATCCTCTTCATTAAATCGTGTATGTTTTGGGCGTGCTGCGCTTTGCCCGAAGGCCCATGACGGGCGCTCCCACGATACATCAGCGCGCAGGTGGGCTTCAATCTGCCCCGGGTTCATCCCCTTATAATAGTCCCAGCGTGAATTATATTCACGGACATGCGGGAGGCAAAACCAGAAATACTGGTTGAGCGTATCGCGCGAGCGAGGGGCCCGATATCCTGCCTGTTCTGTACAGTCAGGCATATCGCAGCATCGTTGTGGTGCATCCGGATCAGGGTCGAATGCTTTATGTCGGGTATTCCTTTGCTTCATCATCTGCGGTTATGTGCGTTATGAAGGCTTCAGTGCAAGGGGAAAGATATGAGTGGTTCTGGTCGTAAAGCTTCAGGGCAGGAGGCGTCAGGCCCCCGTTCTGTACGTGTTCGTGAAAAGCTGACTGAATTTTTTGGTGCGCAGAAATTAGAAATTTTTGATGAAAGTAGTCGTCATGCACATCATGCGCCGATGGCGCGTGGACCAGGAGAGAATGCAACAGAGACACATTTTCGCCTGCTGATGGTCAGTCCGGCCTTTGAGGGAGTCAGCCGTGTTAACCGTTTCAGGAAGGTGCATGAAGTTCTTCAGCCTGAATTTGACAGTGGTTTGCACGCCCTGGCGATGGTGCTGCGTACACCGGAGGAGGACGCAGCATGTCCGACGTGATATCTGCGGGGAGAGTGTCTCGTCGTCAGGTTCTGGTATGGAGCGGTATGCTCAGTCTGGCTGGTTGTGCGGGCACAAAACAGCCGTCTGATACTGGCAGGCAGGTGCAGATTAACCGCGTCGAGCAGTATTTACGCACTGTGCACCTTAATGCCGTGCCGTTTACGCAGCTATGGCCTGATGGTGCAACAGGCATGGGGCAACTGACCTACAGCCCTGGCTATCTGTATCTGTTTTATCAGGATCCCCCGGGTACAGAGCTGAAAGCCAGGGGGCTGCACGCTGTGTATAAAGATGGGCAGAATGGCTCTGAAACCAGTATGGGGCTTGCGCATAATCCGCTTGGATTACTGATGGGCAACCCCATTGTGCTTTCAGGCGCTGTGATGGTGACTGACGTTAGGCAGCAGCCTGGTGTTTTGCAGATCTCGCTTGCAAGAGCAGCTAACCCTTCTCAGGGGCTGGTGACACTGACATTTGCCGATTCAAACAATATACTTAGCCTGTCTGATATTCATGTGACGGATGAGCGCAGGCGTACGCTTGAGGTTCATCTTCTTCAACAGGGGTAAAGCCAGAGGGCAGGGATCCGAAAATCTTTGCCCAGTTTTTCATCAGTGCCTGGTCAAGCTGTGCCTTTGTATAAGAAAGCCCGAGCTTTTGCAGGCTGGTGACGCCATATTCACGAATACCGCATGGTACAATGCCATCAAAATCATTCAGATCAGGTGACAGGTTGATGGAAACGCCATGCCAGCTGACCCAGCGGGAGACCCTTACGCCAATAGCGGCAATTTTTTCCTCTTTGCCGGTTTTGGGGTCGGTAACCCATACGCCAACCCGCCCGTCACGACATTCGCCTTCTGCACCAAGGTCTGAAAGTGTGCTGATAACCCATTTTTCAAGGCCGTGAACATAAGCGCGTAAATCACGCGGAGGGATGGTACCGTGCTGCTTTTGCAGGTCCATCATCACGTAAGCGATTCTCTGACCCGGGCCGTGATAAGTCCATTGCCCGCCGCGCCCGGCATCATAAGTGGGGTAATTTTGCGGGTTAAACAGGTCCTCCTGCTTTGCTGATGTACCTGCTGTATAGAGGGGGGGGTGTTCAAGCAGCCATACGCGTTCTGCCGCACCTTCCTGCCTGATTTTCTGAGAGATTTCCTGCATGCGACTGAAGGCAAACGGGTAGGAAATAGTTTTTTTGCTTATTTCCCATAAAAAATGCTTTTTGGTCATTGCGGCCTGATACGTGTTGGGTTATACGCCTCTTCAGTAACACGGTGTCGGAGTTTCTGATACAGGTTAACATGTGCGGCCGTGGCGGAATGGTAGACGCGCAAGCTTGAGGTGCTTGTGGGGGAATACCCCGTGGAAGTTCGAGTCTTCTCGGCCGCACCATTTAACTGAAAATGTTACAAAAAAGCGGGCTTCAGGCCTGTTTTTTTTTGCCTTTTTTATGCGAAAAAACATCAGTTTTTCTAACTGTCATACGATCCTGCCTTTTAATTTCCTCATTATATGTTTATCAAATAGCTTCCTGTGTTCGTTTCTGTGTCGAACTGCGGGAGCATGTTGCTCTGCCCCTGTTCGTTGTGACAGTGCTGCTAAAAGCTTTGATGCGTGTGACGTGCCGGATTTAAACTTTAAATTCTTTAAGGTGTTGTATTCGTGTCCAGACCTAAGCCTTTACGTAAAGCAGTCCTGCCGGTAGCAGGGTTGGGTACGCGCTTTTTGCCGGCTACCAAAGCCATGCCAAAAGAAATGCTGACGGTTGTTGACCGTCCGCTCATTCAGTATGCCATTGATGAAGCGCGCGCTGCCGGGATTGAAGAGTTTTGCCTTATCACAGGTCGTGGCAAAGATTCGCTGATTGACTATTTTGATATTGCTTATGAGCTTGAGTCTACACTGCGTGAGCGTAACAAGACTGATGCACTTAAAGCCCTTGAGCCCAGCTCGATCGAGGCAGGATCCCTCGTTGCCGTGCGTCAGCAGGAGCCGCTTGGGCTGGGTCATGCTATCTGGTGTGCCCGCAGCTTTATCGGTGATGACCCGTTTGCTATTTTGCTGCCAGATGACATTGTTAAATCCGGCGTTCCCTGCATGAAACAGCTGGCTGATGCCTATTATCAGACAGGTGGCAGTGTTGTTGCCGTGACAGAAGTGCCGCGCGCGCATACTAATCGTTATGGTATTCTCAAAACCGGGAAAGACGACGGCCGTCTGGTTGAAGTGCAGGGGCTTGTTGAAAAACCAAAACCTGAAGACGCTCCTTCTAATCTGTCAGTCATCGGACGGTACATTCTGACGGCTGACGTGATGAAGCACCTGGCTAAGCTTGAAAAAGGTGCCGGTGGTGAAGTCCAGCTGACAGATGCTATGGCAAAAACCATTGGTGAAGCACCTTTCCATGGCCTGCGCTATGAAGGTGAGCGTTTTGACTGTGGTAATAAAATAGGCTTCCTTGAAGCGCAGATTGCGTTCTCGCTTGATCGCCCTGATCTTGCTGGCGAGGTTAAAGAGTTTCTTAAAAAATATAGCTGATATGCATATATTTCAGCCAGCGTGCTGAAACTGGCTGAACGACTGACATAACGCATTTATATAGTTGTGTTATGTCAGTCGTCGGCATATTAAATTTTTCGACAACGGTCAGCTTTTTTGTTACTTAAAGGACCTATGGTGTCCTCTTTGACCGACCGTGATGGTCGACATATCTCCTACCTGCGCGTTTCGGTGACAGATCGCTGTGATATGCGGTGTGTTTACTGCATGTCTGAGAACATGCGTTTTTTGCCTCGTGAAGATGTTTTGTCTTTCGAGGAGCTTCTGCGGTTATCGCGTGTTTTTATCCGCCAGGGTGTCAGGCGCTTGCGTATTACCGGGGGGGAGCCTCTGGTCAGGCGTGACATAGGAGAGTTTTTCACAGAGCTTGGGCAATGGCTGCATCATTCCGATCAGCAGGGTATGCTCGATGAACTGACCCTTACCACAAATGGCACTCTGCTGGCCGATTATGCTGAGCTTTTATATAAGGCGGGCGTCAGGCGGGTTAATGTTAGTCTTGATACTCTGGATGATGTGCGTTTCAGGCAAATCACGCGCCGGGGGCATCTGGCAACTACGCTGAATGGTATTCGTGCTGCGCGGGCAGCGGGTCTTGCCGTGCGCATTAATACCGTGGCGATGGCCGGCGTCAATGATGACGAATTTGACGCGCTGCTGTCATGGTGTGGCGAAATTGGTGCTGATCTCTGTTTTATTGAAACCATGCCTATGGGGGAAACAGGCGAGGATCGCACAGCTTCTTACCTGCCGCTCTCACGGGTGCAGGAGCAGTTGCGTACACGCTGGTCTCTTACCCCCCTGAACGACAGAACCGGCGGGCCTGCACGGTATATGCGCGTTGAAAAAACCGGGCAGCGCATCGGGTTTATTACCCCGATGAGTCATAATTTCTGCAGTAGCTGTAACCGAGTACGACTTTCATGCACGGGGCGTCTCTATACCTGCCTCGGCCAGGAGGATGGTATAGATCTGCGTGAGATTATGCGCAGCGGCGGTGATGATGCCGCTATTCTGACGGGTATCGAAGAAGCGATTTCCCGTAAGCCCACAGGTCATACTTTTTTGCTTGATGAAAAAATGGGCAGAGTGTCGGGGCCGGCCCGGCATATGAGCGTGACCGGCGGCTAAAGCCGGTAATTTTATTCTTGGTCCGGGTGGGCTGCGTTCAGCGCGCTTTCCAGAGAGTGGGTAAACTGTCCGGGTTGCAGCGGCTTAGGCTGTGTCGGGGCAGGGCTCCAGGCTGTCAGTACTGCCATATGCAGTGGCATGGCGAAGCGACCGTCCTCATCATAGGTTATTTCAGCGTCTGCCGCGGGGAACAGCATGCGTGGTGGTATCTTTTTACTACGAAATGCCAGAGCATTACTCTCTCCGGCATGACGTAAATCCTGCAGCAGGCCAGTGAGTGATTCGTAGCGCAGGGGTATAATTTCAGTATCCACAACAGGCAAAGCAAAGCCGCAGCGTTGCAAAAGTGCTGCGCAGCTGTGCTGTGTCGGTAAAGGTGCAACGCGGGGCGAAAGGCCGTCGCACAGAGCCAGCTCCGCGTTTTCCAGTGCCTGTTTTAACGGGCGCAGCGTTGGCAGTATGGGAATACTGGCGAGTAACAGGCCATCAGGACGCAATATGTGGCGTATTTGCGATAAGGTGCCGGGAAGGTCATTAATGCTGTGCAGCGACAGGCTGGCCGTTACCAGGTCAAAACTTTCAGGCGCAAAGGGAAGCTGTTCCTCATCAGCGCAGAGGGTGTGCCAGCTTCGGGAGGATGTGGCTCTTGCCAGTTTAAGGCTGCTTTCGCACTGCACGACAGTGATACCTTTTGCGGCGAGGTGCGGTGCAATAAATCCCTTGCCACCGATATCAAGGGCCGTATCAAACGTGCGCGTTATATCATTCAGCCTGTCGAGAAGAATATCAGCCGCAGCCTCAAAAACAGGGGCAACATGATGCAGAGTATCTGCTGCCCTGTCTTTATACTGGCGTATTGCTTTGCGATCGAAAATAATAGGAGCTTGCATAGTCTCAGAGACACGCTTTCAGAACTGAGAGAGTAAAATGAGCAGACATGTAGTATGGAGCAAGCTGTCAGCATTGGCCAGAAAAGCAACGCTTGCTGGCATAGATGTTATTTTTCCGCCTGCGTGTCTTCTGTGTGGTGAGGAAATACAGCAGTCAGGTCTTCTGTGTGCAGGTTGTTTTGCGCATCTTGTGTCAGTTGGTCAGCCATTTTGTATCAGATGCGCTTTGCCGCAATCTTCCGCAGAGTGTCTGAATGCAGAAGGGGAGTGCCTTGAATGTGTACAGCATCCTCCCCCCTGGCATGCTGCACGTTCAGCATTTGTATATGAAAAAACAGCACGGGACTTATTATTGCGTCTTAAATATGCGGATCGCCCTGAGTATGCCAGCTTTGCCGGGCGTTATATGTGGCAGGCAGGAGAAGACGTTTTGCGCCAGGGAGCTCTGGTTATACCGGTTCCTGTCCATAAAAAACGCCTGATGGAAAGGCGTTATAATCAGGCTGCGTTGCTGGCGTGGGCTGTTGCCCGTTGTGCGAAGCTCAGATGTTTGCCTGACGGCCTTGAGAGGCGTCGTGTCACCGGGCGACTTGCGGGCTTTACGAAAGCGGAACGACAGCAGGAGATGGAAGGGGCTATTACTGTTCGTTCTGCTTATGTGTCAGATATGGCCGGGCGTGACGTTGTACTGGTGGATGATCTGCTAACGACCGGAGCAACGGCTTCGGCCTGTACGAAGGCATTGTTACAGGCCGGAGTGCGTTCGGTGTTTTTGCTGGTTGCTGCACGTGTGGTTTTGCAAAAAAATGCAGATTTCGGGTTATCCATTCTGGAAGACGAATGATTTTTTCACTACTTATGAAGCCACCTGTGATTTTTTTTAAAAGGGGGCGTAATGCCAGTCGTAGAAATTTATACCCAGCCGGGGTGCCCTTACTGTGTGCGTGCAGTCGATCTGCTGCGAAGCAAGGGTGTGGAAATGAAAGAAATTAACGCTCCTCGTGGCACGGCGGAGCGCCAGGAGGCTATTGAGCGTTCAGGCGGAGCACAGACTGTACCGCAGATTTTTATCGGTGATCAGGCTCTGGGTGGCTGCACAGAGCTGATAGGCCTCGATCGTGCAGGCAAGCTCGATAGTTTGCTGGGTATTAATTAGTTTATATTAATATGCTGAATGTGCTTTCATAAAACTGGTTGATCGTCAGGAGTGCAGCAGGATGCGGTGTTGAAGTGTCACTGTCTGTCCTGACGGCTGGGTATACTTCCGGAAGATGGAGTGAGGTCAGAGTGGTCAGAAAAAAAAGATGTTTTATTACGCTGATGGTAACCGCTCTGGCTTGTGTCGGTGCAGTTATGCCATTTGGTTCTGCTGCAGTGCAGGCAAAAAGTATTTCTCAGTCTGATAAAGCGGCTCTTCACGGATACTGGCTGAGCCAGGAACGGGATGGTGTGTTCAGGCTGGAGGAATGCGGCGATAAATTATGTGGTCGCCTTGTTGCACTGCAGTACGAAGGCACAAATGTGCCCCGGGACAAAAATGGCAAGTCAGAATGTAACCTGCTGATGCTGACAGATTTTAAACCGACTGACGGTAAGCGGTGGTCCGGGAAAATTCTTGATCCCGACAGCGGGGCTGTTTATCAGGCTCAGATATGGCTTTCCTCACATAATGTGCTCAAGCTGCGTGGCTATATAGGCTTGCCTCTTTTTGGTGAGACGCAGGTCTGGAGTCGTTATCAGACACCGGGGAAAATTGGGCCAGAATGTAAGATGCTGCCTTGATATCAAGGGTGAAGGTAACGCGTTAAATGAAAAATTCTCTTTCTCGCCGGCTGTTTGGGCTGGGAGGACTGGCTGGCGTAGCTGTGGCCGGGAGTCACAGTGCTTTTGCTGCGGATGATACAGCAAAAGCGCCGGAGCAGGATACTACGCCATCAAAGCAGAAAACATTCTGCTATCTCGGGGCATATACAAAGCATGGCCCGCCAGGCGGGAACGGGGCAGGTATTACAGTTTTCGAAATGAATTCTGAAACCGGTTCGCTGACGAATGTCATGACGTTTACCGATATAGACAGCCCGTCTTATATCGTGCTCTCTCCCGATAAACGTTTTTTATATGCCGTCAGTGAGGTCAGTGACTTTGACACAACGCATAGTGGCTCTGTCACAGCGTTTTCTGTCAATCATGAAACGGCAGCCCTGACCAAGCTGAATACGGTTGCGTCCGGCGGGGCAGACCCCGCTTATGTCAGTGTGCACCCTTCGGGGCGATATGTATTTATTGCCAATTATACCGGGGGAACTGTGAGTGTTATTCACGTTCTGGCGGATGGGTCACTAGGGCATACAACTGAGCTGATACATGATTCCGGCCCGAGAATGCCTGACAGGGCAGCTGATAACCCGACAGGTAATTTTGCGGTCAGTGATCACTCCTCCGCGCATCCGCATATGGTGCAGGCTGATCCGACAGGTAAGTTTGTTCTGGTCGCTGATGCTGGCCTTGATCGTATGTATGTCTGGACGATCGACCTCGATACGGGCCACCTTAAGCCGGCAGCTGTGCCTTTCACCAATATGACGCCGGGCTCTGCTCCACGCCATTTTTGTTTCAGTTCAGATGGCAGGCGGCTTTATATTCTGTGTGAACAGGATTCTAAAGTTGTTGTTGCTGATTTTGACCCTGATACCGGCAAAATTGCGCCGAGGCAGACAGTCAGTACAGTTACGGCTCACTTTAAAGGAAGTACTCTGGCTGCTGGTATTGTTTTATCGCCAGATGAGCGCTTCCTTTATGTTTCTAACCGGCTTGGTGATTCACTCGCAGTGTTTCAGATGGCAAAGGATGGCGGTTTAACGCTGGTTGATGAAATCTGGACACATGCAGATTACGGCCGTGCGCTGAGCTTTGATCCTTCTGGCAGCTATCTCTATGTAGCCAACCAGCGCAGCGATACGATCACTTCGTTCCGTGTTGATAAAACGACCGGGAAAATAAGCTTCACGTGGGACTTTACGCCAGCAGGCAGTCCCACATGTTTTGCTTTTCTCAGGCTGCCCGCAGCCTGACAGGCATATGCTCTCGCAGCTTTCAGAGTTTTCTGAAAGCTGCGATATAATTGATACTCAGGTTGCGGCTTTCTTTCCAGTCTCCCGTTATTGTGGGGCTCATGCCGGCAATAGCTTCAATTGTAAGGCCGGCAGCCCGTGCGTAACGACCCAGTTCTGCCGGGGTGACAAATTTTTTCCACGTGTGTGTGCCGGTGGGTAGCAGGCGGAGTAAATATTCAGCGCCGATTTTACCAACCGCAAGTGAGCTGAGAGTGCGGTTCATTGTCGAGACAATGAGCGTGCCACCTGGTTCAAGCAGCTGAGAGAGTGTGGCCATAAAAGCCGCCGGGTCAGTAACGTGCTCAATAATTTCGAATGCTATGACAGCGTCAAATTTTGCGCCCTCTTTTGCAAGCTCTTCTGCGCTGCCTTCACGGTAAGACAGTGAGCCGGCACCCCGTGGCAGCGGATACGTCTCCAGGTGCTTTCTGGCGGCGGCAATGCCGTTTGCTGAGGCATCCAGGCCCGTCACATTATGACCTGCCTTAGCGAGAGCTTCGCTGGCCAGTCCCGCACCGCAGCCAATATCAAGGGCTGAGACCCGTCTGCTATGCCGGCCCTGAACCGGTATATGGCGACATGCCCAGCTGATACGTAAAGGGTTCATGGCATGGAGCGGGCGCATAGGGCCGCGTGGGTCCCACCATTTCTCAGCCAGAGCACTAAAGCGTGAGATTTCATCCGGAGCGACGGAGGAGAAAGAATCGGAGCTGGAGGTGGTCATACTGTGAAAAATTCCTTTCCTGCGGAGCTTACCCGCTGGACGAGAGAGGGTTTAAAGAGTATGTGGCGCGCCTTGCAAGGCTTCATAACTCTCCTTTTGCGTCTTTCATATCTGCATGTGAAGCGGTAAGAGACTAAAAGAGCGCTGATTTGCCTGTTTTTTAGTGGAGTGAAGACTATGCCCGGTTCCGTACCTCGGATCGTGATGAAGTTCGGCGGAACGTCCGTAGGTGATCTGGAGCGCATCAGAGCAGTAGCCGCACGCGTTAAGCAGCAAAAAGATGCTGGCTGCGATGTTGTTGTTGTTGTTTCTGCTATGGCCGGTGAAACCAATAAACTGGTTGGATACTGTAACGCACTATCTCCGTTACATGACCCAAAAGAATATGATTCTATTGTTGCTACCGGCGAGCAGGTGACAAGCGGGCTTCTGGCCATTGCTTTGCAGGCACTGGGTGTGAAGTCACGTTCACGGGCTGGCTGGCAGATTCCGTTAGTTACCGATTCGGCGCACGGTAAAGCGGGGATCGTTTCTGTTGATGGTACAAGCCTGCTGGCTGATATGGCTGATGGTATTGTGCCTGTTGTCGCAGGGTTTCAGGGTATTGGCCCGGATGAGCGTATAACGACGCTGGGGCGGGGTGGCTCTGATACATCTGCCGTTGCGATTGCAGCCGCGGTTAAAGCAGACCGGTGCGATATTTATACCGATGTTGACGGTATTTATACGACTGACCCGCGTATTGTGGCTAAGGCTCGCAAACTCGATAAAATTACTTATGAGGAAATGCTTGAGCTGGCTTCAGTTGGGGCAAAAGTGTTGCAGACACGCAGTGTCGGGCTTGCGATGCGCGAGGGAGTGCGCGTTCAGGTGCTGTCTAGCTTTGTAGAGGGAGAGGCCCTGGTTGAAGGAAAGCTCCCAGGCTCTCTGGTTGTAGATGAGGACGAAATAGTGGAAGATAAACTGGTCACCGGGATTGCATATTCGCGTGATGAAGCCAAAGTGTCAGTCAGACGCATTCCTGATCGTCCAGGGATCGCCGCTGCTATTTTCGGTCCGTTAAGTGAGGCTGGCGTGAACGTCGATATGATTGTGCAGAGCACAGGTGCTGACGGTACGACTGATATGACATTTACAACAGGTAAAGCCGACTTGCCCCGGGCAATCAGCACGCTTGAATCTGTGCATGATAATGTCCAGTACGAAGAACTTCTGACTGATGATGACGTTGTGAAAATCAGTGTTGTTGGTACAGGTATGCGTTCTCATGCCGGCGTTGCCAGCACTATGTTCCGCACATTGTCTGAGCGCTCTATTAATATCCAGGTCATTTCAACCAGCGAAATCAAGGTTTCAGTTCTGGTTTCAGCTGATTATGCTGAGCTGGCTGTCAGAGCCTTACATACCGCTTACGGTCTGGATGGTGTCTGAAGTTATGGAAGAGAACATTTACGCTCCTGTGACAGATACTGAAAAAGAGTTTGCACGGCATAGCCTGCACCGTGCGTGTCAGCGGGGGAGTGCTTTTCTGGGGTCTGAATACGCTATTCTCGGCGGAGCCATGTCGTGGCTGAGTGAGCGTCATCTGGTTTCAGCAATTTCCAACGCCGGTGGTTTTGGGGTTATTGCCTGCGGAGCGATGTCGCCTGAGTTGCTCGAGGCTGAAATTCTGGCAACCCGCGCCATGACTGACCGCCCGTTTGGCGTAAACCTGATTACAATGCATCCTCAGCTCTCTGAGCTGGTTGATGTGTGTCTTAAAAACAGTGTCGGTCATATTGTGCTTGCTGGTGGCATTCCGCCAGCTGCGGCTATTAAGGCGGCAAAAGATGGTGGTGCCAAGGTTATTGCCTTTGCACCGGCTCTGGTGCTTGCAAAGCGTCTTATTAAGATGGGTGTCGATGCTCTGATTATCGAAGGCGCAGAAGCCGGTGGACATATCGGCCCTGTTTCACTGACGGTTCTTGCGCAGGAAATTCTCCCCGTTATCAGAGAAGTGCCGGTTTTTGTTGCCGGCGGAATTGGTCGCGGTGATGCGATGGTCTCCTATCTTGATATGGGGGCATCAGGGGCGCAGCTTGGAACACGCTTTGCCGCAGCATCAGAAAGCATTGCACACGAGAAGTTTAAAAAGGCCTTTGTGCGCGGCAACGCCCGTGATGCAGTCGCTTCTGTGCAGCTTGACCCGCGTTTTCCTGTTATTCCTGTGCGTGGTCTCAGTAATGAAGGCAGCCAGCAGTTTATCGTGCACCAGGCTGATGTCATTAACCGTTTCCAGAGTGGCGCCCTCACTCGTGAGGAAGCTCAGCTTGAAATTGAACATTTCTGGGCTGGTGCTCTCAGGCGCGCAGTTATAGACGGAGACGTTGAGCACGGTTCTGTTATGGCGGGGCAGTCTGTCGGACTGGTTCGTTCAGTGCAGCCTGTTGCTGAAATTATAGCAGATCTTGTTGACCAGGCGCTGGAGGCTATTGTGCGCCGCAAGCGACGTCTGGATGCTGATGCCTGACAATGATACCGACACCGGACAGGGAGAACTCCCTGTCGTTTATCATGAGCTGCCTGATGTTAACAGCCTGAGGGTAGGACCCGCGCTGCGCAAGCGTCGGGAGCAGCTTGGATGGACACTGCCTCAGCTTTCTGAGTGGCTGCGTATTCGTATAATTTATCTTGAAGCTTTTGAAGCAGAGCGTACGCAGGACCTTCCTGCCGAGGTCTATGCTCTTGGCTTCCTTAAATCTTATGCGCTGGCTCTGGGCTTTGATGTCGGGCACGTTGTGAATTGCTATAAACAGGAGCGGCGCTCCGTTGTTATACGCGCCCCGGAGCTGACTTTTCCGGCTCCGCCACCTGACCGGCGCATTCCGCCACGCGTTACGGTTTCTCTTGGTATTGTGGTTCTTATCGGGGCTTATATAGGCTGGTACCATTTTATGGACCACACCCCGCTTATGCCAGAGCATGTTCCCCCTGTTGCTCAGGTTATTCCAGGGGAGAAAGTGGCGCATGCACCGTCACCTCAGGTTGCGTCTCTTTTGCCTGAGCCTGGTTCATTACCTGTTATTCCAGCCTCTCCTCAGGTTGATAAAAATGAAGCGCCACCAGCTACAACGTCAGCTGAACCATTTGATAATTCGGCTGCAGAAACTTCACCACAGCCCGGTGATGTGCCGCCTTCTGCTGTGCCCCAGGGGCAAAATTCCCCAGGGGCTGTGCAATCCCCCGAAACTCTGGCTGCACCAGAAGGCAGCATGGAAGATCTGAGTGTTCGTGCTACGGCTGCCAGCTGGATACAGGTTAAAGATGCTCAGGGTCATGTGGTATATGACCATATAATGCAGCCCGGGGATGTGTGGAGTGTGCCGTTGCAGAATGGCCCCTACATCATGACAACAGGTAATGCCGGTGGTATCGTTTTACAGGTCGGGAATGTTACAACATTGCCGCTTGGTAAAAATGGTGCCGTGTTACGTGGTCTGTCTCTTACCCCTGAGGCTGTAAGAGCAGCCGCTGCTGAAACTGATCAGACATCTGTCGGGAAAGCAGCGGTAACTGCTCCTGCGTCTATGGGAACAGCTGTGCCAGCGCCTGCACGGCAGGTGGCCGCGCCGGCTGCCCGGACAGAAGAGGAAAAGGCTGATTTATCAGCCCCCGTGTTTTCTCCTGAGAGGGCAGAGGAGGGCGTGATAAATAATAGTGCGGCGCCTGTTGCGTCTTCACCTCAGATGGCGGTGAGACCGTTAAGACATTCCGGATCCTCAGAAAAAACTACAGCTGATGATCTTAACGCAGGTCAGTTAAGTCATATAAAAGAGCACTAAGTGTTTTTGTTATGTGCTTTCATATAGCCAAACCGGACTGTTTTTGGCAGGAAGGCACCATAGTAGTACCAGGGCCACGCAGTGTGATGTTGTGGTCTGTTTAACCAAGTGTCGTATTGACAAAAGGATGCAAGATGAGCGGCTACCGGCCTTACCAGCATATCGAACGTCGCAAATCCCGGCAAATTCACGTTGGCAAAGTTGCTGTGGGCGGAGATGCACCGATTTCAGTGCAGACAATGACCAACACGCTGACGAGCGATGCCCAGGCGACTATTGAACAGATCCGTCGTGCAGAGCTGGCTGGCGTGGATATTGTACGTGTTTCGTGCCCTGATGAGGAAAGCACGGCAGCGCTTGCAGAAATCGTACGTGAAGTGAATGTGCCGATCGTCGCAGACATTCATTTTCATTATAAGCGCGCCATTGAGGCTGCTAAAGCTGGTGCTGCCTGCCTGCGTATTAACCCGGGCAATATTGGCAGCGCGGAACGTGTGAGAGAAGTTGTTAATGCAGCTAAAGATTATGGCTGCTCTATCCGTATTGGTGTGAATGCCGGCTCTCTTGAGAAGCATTTGCTTGAAAAATATGGTGAGCCTAACCCTGAGGCTCTGGTTGACAGTGCACTCGAGCATGCAAAAATCCTTGAAGATCATGATTTCCGTGAATTTAAGATCAGCGTAAAAGCGTCTGATGTCTTTATGGCTGTTGCAGCTTATCAGCAGCTGGCTGAGGCCTGTGATTATCCCCTCCATATCGGTATTACAGAAGCTGGCAGTAAACGCGCAGGTACGGTTAAGTCTTCTATTGGTCTGGGCAATCTGCTCTGGGCTGGTATTGGTGATACAATGCGTGTGTCTCTTTCTGCCGCACCGGAAGAGGAAGTGCTTGTTGGCTGGGATATTCTCAAGTCACTGGGGCTGCGTCATCGCGGTGTAAAAATTATCTCCTGCCCGTCCTGTGCGCGTCAGGGCTTTAATGTTGTCGAGACGGTTCAGACACTTGAAGACCGCCTTGCCCATATTAAAACGCCACTGACACTCTCTATTATCGGGTGTGTGGTCAATGGCCCTGGTGAAGCACTGATGACTGACCTGGGTGTTACCGGTGGTGGTTCAGGTCGTCACATGGTGTACTCAGCCGGTAAGCAGGATCATACCATCCCGGCCGCTGATATGATTGAGCATGTCGTTGAACTGGTTGAAGAGCGTGTTGCTAACATCCAGGCCGAAGAGGCAAAAGAAAAAGCTGAAAAAGAGCGTGCTGAAGCCCTGATTACAAAATAATCAGATCTCTTTTTGTAAGGTTTTCTCAGGTGGTATTTCTGCCTGAGAAAACTGTTATTTGTATTAAAAAACTAAGCCCGCCTCTGGTCAGAGGTGCGGTGGTATCTGTCAGGATTATATCCCGTGAGCATTATCCAGCCCGTCAGAGGAACGCACGATCTTATCGGTGAGAACCAGAGACGTCACAGCCATGTTGTGTCTGCGGCACGTCGTATCTCTGCGCTTTACGGCTTTGGAGAGTGGTCTACCCCGATTTTTGAAGATACACGGGTATTCTCGCGCTCACTGGGGGATACGTCAGATGTGGTCTCAAAAGAGATGTACTCTTTTAGTGACCGTGATGGGGAAAGCATTACATTACGCCCTGAAGGTACGGCCGCGATTTGTCGTGCTCTGGTGACAAATGGTCTGACACAGTCTTTGCCGCAGAAGGTATTTTATGCCGGCCCGATGTTCCGTTATGAGCGGCCGCAGAAAGGGCGTTACCGTCAGTTTCATCAGATTGGTGTTGAGCTGATGGGCGCTGCCGAACCTCAGGCAGATGCTGAGGTTATTGCCTTAGGGTATCAGATTTTGCAGGATCTGGGCGTGGCTGAACACGTTACGCTTGAGCTGAATACACTGGGTGACGCTGCAAGTCGTGAGGCCTGGCGTGAAGCCCTTATCGCGTATTTCTCGCGTTATAAGGACCAGCTGTCAGAGGACAGTCGGGTACGTCTTGAAAAAAATCCTCTGCGTATTCTCGACAGTAAGGACCGAAGCGACCGTGCGCTGGTGGCTGATGCTCCGCAGATGGCTGAGTTTCTTACGCCTGAGGCCAGCACATTCTGGGATGATCTGCGTCGTACGCTCGATAATTTTGGTATTTCTTACAGGGTCAATACCAGCATTGTGCGTGGCCTTGATTATTATAATCACACCACGTTTGAATTTGTGACAGATAAGCTGGGGTCTCAGGGTACTGTTATGGCGGGTGGCCGTTATGATGGTCTGGTAAAGCAGATGGGTGGCCCGGCAGTACCCTCCGTTGGTCTGGCAGCCGGTGTTGAGCGTTTGTCAATGCTGCTTGACACAGCACCTGAGTCCGCACGCCCCGTGATTATTGTGCCGGTTGGCTCTCCCGCTGAAGGTACGGTGTTTAAGGTCTTGCAGTCTCTGCGTCAGCAGGGTGTGTATGTTGAAATGGGTTATCGCGGTTCTTTGCGTAAACGCATGGAACGGGCAGGTAAGCAGAATGCAGCTTATGTTCTCTTTCTGGGAGAAGATGAGGTAGAGCGGGGTGTATGCCGTATTAAGCATATGGAAAGCGGGCAGGAGAGCGAAGTTACGCTCGACAGCGTGTTATCAGATGCGGCGACATTCTTTTTATCGGGTGAAAAGGCCGCCATCTGATGAATTTTGATGAGCAGCTCGACAGAATTGTAAGCCGCGCTCTTGAGCTTGAGAATATTCTTGCCAGCGGTGTCAGTGGTGAGGCGTTTACCCAGGCTTCACGGGAATATGCTGATATTGGCCCGGTTGTGGAGCGTATTAATGCTTTGCGTCAGGCTGAAGAAGAAGCGCAGCAGGCTGAGCAGCTGCTTTCTGACCCTGAAATGAAAGAGCTGGCTGAAGGGGAATTTTCTCGTTTGCAGGAGAGTTTGCCCGAGCTGCGTCAGAGTGTTCGCCTCGCATTGCTGCCGCGTGATGAAGCTGACGAGCGAAGTGCTATTCTTGAAATACGTCCGGCTGCAGGGGGCGACGAAGCTGCCCTGTTTGCTTCCGAGCTGTTTGATCTTTATCGTCGTTATGCTGACCTGAGGGGCTGGCAGTTTTCGGTTATGGATTATGATGAGAGTGAGCTTGGCGGCCTGCGCGAAGGTATTGCCGAAATTACAGGTCGTGGTGTTTTTGCCCGCCTTAAATACGAATCAGGTGTGCACCGTGTGCAGCGTGTGCCGGCGACTGAAAGTCAGGGGCGTATTCATACTTCAACGGTGACCGTCGCTGTACTGCCTGAAGCTGAAGAAGTTGATGTAACAGTTTCTGAGACAGACTTGCGTATTGATGTTTATCGTGCGTCCGGCGCAGGCGGGCAGCATGTGAATAAAACAGAAAGCGCTGTGCGTATTACGCACATTCCTTCAGGTATTGTCGTGGCAATGCAGGAAGAAAAAAGCCAGCATAAAAATCGTGCGAAAGCGATGAAGATTTTGCGGGCCCGCCTGTATGAGCAGGAACGTGCACAGGCCCATGCGAGCCGTGCGGCTGACCGGAAATCTCAGGTTGGTACGGGTGACCGCTCAGAGCGTATAAGAACTTATAATTTTCCGCAGGGCAGGGTGACAGATCACCGTGTAAATCTGACGCTTTATAAAATTGACCGTATTATGCTGGGTGAAATTGATGAGTTTGTTGATGCACTGACCCAGGAAGAACAGGCTGCTTTGCTTGCGGCACAGGGTATCTGATACCGTTTTTAGCTGGTTAAAATGACAGACCCTCTCTGGTGTTAAAGCAGAGAGGGTTTTTTTTTGTTATATATTTCTAAAATATTTAAGATTTATATAACAAAAATAGACTTTATTTTTAATTGAAATATTTACATTAAATCTATTGCTATGTTTATTTATAATAATTATTTAAATCTCAGGTTTTATCCTGATTTTTTATTTTATTTCCGATTTCAGATCCTGAGGCTGAAAATTTTTTCTCGGGATTACTGGGAGAAAGCAAATGAGTGGTTTTCTTAATAAACTTAAAGATAAAGCTTTAAGCTCTGCGGGGCTTGAAGACAAAGCAACAGACGCGCTGACAAAGGTACTTGGGTCTGGTGTCGGTCAGGCTGGTGTCGAGAAACTTATTCAGCAGTTTGATAGTGTTGGTCTGGGTGATAAGGCCCGCTCATGGGTGGGGCCAGGGCCGGCGCAGCCTTTAACAACAGAGGAATTGCAGCGTGTTCTGACGAGTGATCAGGCAAAACTTATTGCCAGCTGCACAGGGCTCCCTCTGGCGCCGCTGCTGCCTGTCCTTGCTAAAGTGCTGCCGGTTGCGATTGAAAAAATGGCGAAAAAAGATAAGGATGGCGACAAAATTGCTGTAGCCTGATTTGTTTTTGCAGGCTTTGCTAAGCCCCGGAGTTTTCGCCGGGGCTTTTTTTATTGCTAACTGACGGGCGTAGAGCAGACCCGTGAATGTGATGTATGGTGTTCTGATGCGTCAGGATCATCAGGGTCAAGCAGGTAGAATTCGGTGAAGTTGTTGCTTCCCAGTGCGTAAAGCAGGCGGCCGTCGGGATGATGGAGGATGCCGTCGCTGCTGACCTCGTGTGTTTCAACCATACCTTCGGGGTTTCGTATCGTAATTTGCCCGCAAAGCGTGTAAGTGTGCTCAACCCGTCCGGCTGGTGTCATGACTTTAACAGTTTTTTCCTGAGTTTTATCGTCCAGCCTGATAGTCGCAGCCAGTGTCCCGTCAATATAAATACGTGTAACTTCAGAGAGTTCATCACTGGCTTTGCTATCAGATATATGAAATTCACCGGCATGTGCTGCGCAGGCCTGCAAAAGCATCAGACTGGTCAGGGCAGCGGGTAGCCGCGGGAGTGCAAGGGTGGCTTTGCGGAGGGCGCAGAACATATTTGCAATAACCATTTCGGAAAAACAGGAAGAGAGCGTGAGTAGAGCAGAAAATAATATATCAGGCCAGCCGCTGAAAGAGCTTCTGACTTACGGAGCGCAGCAGATTGAGCAGGCGGGTATAGAAAACCCTGCGAGGGAAAGCCGTATGCTTATGGCGCATGCTCTGGGGGAAAATTCTGATCATATTTTTTTAAAGCGCAACTCGATGGAGATAGTGCCGGCAACTACATTTCTTGCCTGTGTTGCTCGACGGGTTGCGCACGAACCCATGGCCTATATTACCGGCGCGCAGGGGTTCTGGACGCTCGATCTCGCGGTGTCTCCGGCTACGCTTATCCCCCGGCCTGATAGTGAGGCTGTTATCTCCTCTCTCAGCGGGGCGCTGGCAGATAAAAAGGGGGCATACTCTTTTTTAGACCTGGGGACAGGGACGGGATGTCTGCTACTGGCTGCTCTTGATGAATATCCTTACGCATGGGGGCTTGGTATTGATATTAACCCTGATGCAGCATTGCTCGCCGCCCGAAACGCACGATCATGTGATCTGTCGCACCGTGCATCTTTCTTTGCCGGTAGCTGGGATCATGCCCTGAAAGGGGATGTGCGCTTTGATGTTGTGATCAGTAACCCTCCCTATATTCCGACAGCCGATTTACAGACTCTGATGCCGGATGTTCGGTTATATGAGCCGGTTGCTGCTCTTGATGGCGGGGCTGATGGTATGGATGCCTATCGTTTTTTATGCAGTCGTCTGCCATTTTTACTGTCACCTCAGGGTGTCGCAATTTTTGAAATAGGCATTCATCAGCGCCCGGATCTGCAGGCGGTTGCAGAAAATGCGGGGCTGGAAGTCGTGCAGGTGTGTGCTGACCTGGCCGGCATCGAGCGTGCTGTTACTCTGAAAGTCCGGACATAAGAGTAGTTAAAAAAACAGGTTGGCTTTATGGCTGAGGCTTGCTAATATCCCGAAGGCTTATGGTGGCTGAGATGTTTATTTCTCAGGTTAAGCCTCCAGGACACTTTGCCTGGCAATTATTTGCCAGCTGGTTGCCCGCTCAAGACAGACAATTCAGGCTTCATGCGGAAAATATGCCCTTTTGAACACAAGGCAGTTTCCTGCTTTCGAATGCCATAAAGAGAAAGTGCTGCAATAGCTCATGAATGTAAAACGGATGCGAACCCGCAATCATCGGCCTGGTGGTGGGAGTGGCGGCGGCGGCGGTTCAGGTCGCCATCTGAACGGTCAGATTCCGATGAACCGTAACCATGTGTTTGATAGCCATGGACCTGATGTACGAGTAAGAGGAACCGCTCAGCAGCTTTTTGAAAAATATCTTCAGCACGGCCGTGATGCGACCAGTTCCGGAGATCGCGTTGCTGCAGAGGCTTATTTTCAGCATGCAGAGCATTTCTTTCGCATCATGAATGCGATGGCTCAGGCTGCGCAGCAAAGCCAGCAGGAGCGCGCAGAACGTCAGGCGGCGCGTCAGCAGCGTATGGCGGCAAGTGCTGAGGAAGATGCTGAAGGAGGTGAGGTGAACCGTCCCATAAGAGGGGATGAGCCGCAGCCTGATATTCAGGAACAACCAGAATTGTCTGACACCTGATTAAGACGTGGTGTCTGAATGGGGAGTGGTTTCTTTCGGGAAATCACTCTTTTTTGTTTCCGGATTTTTTGAGTATATTAAATAGTAAAACGATATGAGTTTTATTATTTAATATTTAAAGAGAGATCCAGAAAATGGTAGCGGCGGACGGATTTGAACCGCCGACCAAGGGATTATGATTCCCCTGCTCTACCACTGAGCTACGCCGCCATAATCTGGTGGCCCTGATCTACTTCGATGTAGGGAGGGCGTCAAGGCTATATGCGCATATTCCTGCAATTTTTTTTTAAATATGCCTGCTATTTGCCTGTTTCGGGTTACTGCCCCAGATTTCCCGCGCCAAAAATATAGTTGCTGACCTGCTGTTCCAGGCTCGATGGCTCCTGTGTGCTGGTGATCAGGCTGCCCGCTGAGGCATAGGTATGTGCGTTCCCGGGTTCTATGATGAGTGCGTTGTTTGCTGAGAGAGAGGGGCTGCCAATTGTCAGCTGGCTGTTATCGGGAATTTTAAGTTCAGCATTAACGCGAAAATTTACGATTGCCATCTGTGAGACGGGGTCCAGGGTGATTGACGTGACACGCCCGACAGGAATGCCCCCCATATCGACATCCGCACCTCTGCTCAGGCCATTAGCTGAGACAAAACGTGCTGAAAGATCATACTGTTTTTTCCCGAATGCCATCTGAGTGGATTCTGCATAAACAGCAAAGGACAGGGTGCCTGCGAGGATCGCATAGCTAAAGAGTTTGGCACCTGTGCGACTTCTTCGGCTCATAGGGTATTAAATTCCGTCAGTTGTTATCTATAATCAGGATCTGTGTCGATCAATGCTTGCAGCACACTGGCTCTTGGTGCAAGGACAAGCTTAGTACGAGCCGATCTGGAATAAGTAATAATGTCTTTCTTACAGGCGATTTTTATAGCAATTTTACAGGGCGCAACAGAGCTCTTTCCCGTGAGCAGCCTTGGCCATGCCGTCATTCTTCCTGCCTTACTGCACTGGTCTTATGATCTGCACGATATTTCTTTCCTGCCGTTCCTCGTTATGTTGCATCTTGGCACGTCAATTGCACTTCTTATTTTTTTCTGGAGTGACTGGATGGCCTTGTTCAGGGGGACGCTTGGCCTGGAAGGCAGGCAAATTCAGCGCGAGAGTGTTCATATTCTTCTCCTTCTGGTCATTGCGACAATTCCCGCAGTTATTATCGGCGCTTTATTTGAGCACGTCCTGCGCCAGTTTTTTGGTTCGGCATCTTCTGCCGCGATCTTTTTGATCTTGAATGGGCTGATGCTCCTGATTGCTGAAAAATTGCGGGGGCTTGGAGGTCGATACGGCGTTCGTACTGTTGCGGATATGACTGTCCGTGATGCCCTGGTGATAGGGCTGTTTCAGTGTATTGCATTTTTCCCCGGCTTTTCGCGCTCAGGGGCTACTATATGCGGTGGTCTTATTCAGGGGCTGCGTCATGATACAGCGGCACGCTTTGCCTTTTTAATGGCCGAACCGGTGATTCTGGCCGCAACGGCTAAAGAAGGCCTGAAGATGCGTTCGCTCCACCTTGATGTTTCTCAGCTCTCAGTCGCTTTTTTTGCCGCTCTGGTCGCCGGCTGTGTGGCGCTTCTGAGCACAGCGTTTCTGATGCGCTATTTTCAGAATCACGACAAATGGGCACTTTCACCTTTTGCTTATTACTGCATCTGTGCGGGTATCCTTTCGAGCGTTCTTTTACATTTCTCAATCTGACAGTGCTGATACCTGTTTCGGAGGGGTATATAAATTTTCATGGGAGACATATCAGTAAAGCAGAGGAACCCGCGGCGTAAATCTCTTGAAAGAATAGAAAAAGAGAACAAAACACAGCGCCTGTCGCGCTCGCTGGGGGCATTGCAGCTGACAATGCTGGGAGTGGGCTCCACCGTCGGAGCCGGTATTTATGTGATGACCGGTACGGCTGCCGCAAATTATGCAGGGCCGTCCATTTTACTTTCTTTTATTGTCGCCGGGCTGGCCTGCCTGTTTACAGCTTTATCTTATGGTGAGCTGGCTTCTGCCATGCCGGTCTCAGGTTCAGCTTATACATATGCTTATGTTTCGATGGGGGAGGCCTGCGCCTGGGGTGTGGGCTGGCTTCTTTTGCTTGAATATGGTGTTTCCTGTGCCGGGGTCGCTGCCGGTTTTTCGGGATATGCTGTCAGCCTGCTGCAGGATTTTGGCATTGTTATTCCCCATCAGGTGAGTGCTACGACGTTCCAGGTTTCTCTTGAGGGTATTCTGAGCTCAGGAATGCAGGCTGACCTGGTTGGCGCTTTTTCTGTCGTGGTTGTGACCTGCTTTCTGATTTTAGGAGTGCAGGAATCTTTAAGGGTCAATACTGCGATTGTCTTTCTTAAGGTCGGTGTTCTGGTCGTTTTTGTTGTGCTGGGGCTTCGGGCAGTTCATCCTTCTTACTGGGTTCCTTTTATCCCTCCCCATGAAGGGGGGTTTCGTTATGGTGTGCCTGGTATTTTCAGGGCAGCATCGATTATTTTCTTTGCCTATGTTGGCTTTGAGGCTGTTTCAACAGCATCAGCAGAGGCACGTAACCCACGTAAAGATGTGCCGGCAGGTATTGTTGGTTCATTGCTGATCTGTACACTGATTTATATTGTGGTGGCGGCCGTATTAATTGGTGTTGTACCATGGAAAACACTGAATGTGGCTGACCCGCTGGCTATTGCAGTCAATGCGATGCATCAGCCCTGGCTTGCGTTTTTTGTAAAAATTGGCGCGGTTATAGGTCTTTGTTCGGTGCTGCTTGGGCTGCTTTATGCGCAAAGTCGCGTCTTTTTTGCGATGGCTGAAGACGGTTTGCTTATGCCATTATTTAGTGCGCTGCACCCCAGATTTAAAACGCCATGGCTCGGCACGATTGTGCTCGGTGTTATAACAGCCGTGGCAACAGCAGTTTTGCCAATTGATATCATCAGTGACCTTGTCAGCCTGGGTACAGCGACAGCATTTGGTATTGTCTGCTTCACCGTTATATGGGTGCGCAATACTGCACCAGATACACCACGGGTATTTTCAGTGCCTGGAGGAGGTATGACGATCAGAGGGGTATGGATAGGCTACGTGCCGGTGATGGGGATGGTGCTGTGTGTTGTTATGACAGCACCTTTGTTTATCGACATGGTGGCCGCGTCTTTTTCCGGTAATCCGGTGCCTGTGTTCCTGCTGTTTGTATATCTCACCCTGGGGTGGGCCAGTTATTATTTTTATGGCCGCAAACATTCCCGCATCGGGCGGGAATGTGATGAGTGAGGCTGAATATCAGTCATTCAGAGGGTAGGAGGCAATCAGGTCTCTTTGCCTGAACCATAATCTGAATCCATAGAAAAGAGGGCAGGGTTTCCAGCCTTCTTTTCGTTTTTTGGCTCCGATAAGAAAAGCCTCGTGATAATGGTGAAATTGTGTGGCGTAGGCTTCCCTCAGGGTCGTTTTTGAATCCCATATATGCGTTGCTTCTGAACCAATGCCGTTAATTTCGATAATTTCGAAATTTTTGCCTTCGCGGAGGGATTCAACACTATCAAATTTCACATCGACTCTTCCAAAATGGAAGTCGGGAATATCTTTCATAATTTCATCAAGCCGGCGGGTAAGAGCTGGTGTGATATCGTCTTTGCCATTACGAAAAATACTGCCTTTGCAATGATTTCCCGCAAATACCAGGTCAAGTGTCTGACCTTCTGGCAAAACCTCTTCAAGCCGGTCTTTCAGGCGAGGGGTATAAACATCAAGCAGAAGACTTGCGCGAGGGTCCTGTCTGAGAAGGGAGAGTATGGTGTCACGGCCATTGCCTGTGAGTGTTGGGATATCTTTGTATGTAAGCGAAGAAATAATGCCATTGGGGCGGTCGGGGTGTCGAATATAAAAAAGACCGGCCTCGTGCCTGTATGGGATAAGCTTCTGGATAACGAGTTTAACGCCTCTTGGAAACGCAGCAAGAATATCTGCCAGCTCTTCATATGTCCTGATGAGTTTGACGCCACTGCCATTGCAGCCAATATCAGGTTTAACAACAGCCGGAAGAGTCAGGCCCTTTTTCTTCATACTTTCGAGGGCGCGTTCATAGTCTTTTGTGCTTGTTGTGACTGTGACGTAGGGGGCTATCCATTGTGAGGCGACAGAGCCGGCAAGATCAAGGATACCACTTTTACTTTCACCGCACAGCCCGCCGGTTTCAATGCGTGGATTAGCCGCTGTTGGCAGGCATAAATCGCCATAACGAAGACCCAGCAGGATATAGTAAGTCACGACAGGGATATAAAACAGCCAGTCAGGCATTGTTTCAAAGCTGGATAAAGGATGGCCGGAATTACCCTGGAGTGAAGGGGAGTGAGAAGTCATTTTTTCTGCTTTTGAATACGTGTGGCCAGATGCCCCATCAGGATAATAATCAGTACGAAGCCAGCAATGCCTGCCCATCGCCATTGTCCAAGGTGCGTTAGCAGCAGGTTGCCTATGTGCAGAGATAAGGCAAAGAGAGCTGAAGTCCAGATCAGGGTTGCGAGAAAGGTTGCAAGAGTAAAGACTTTCAGGCCTGCATTGAAAAAACCACAGGCGGTATAAAGTGGCAGGCGTGTGCCCGGTATAAAGCGACTGACAAAAACAACTCTGAACAGGTTATTGGTCAGCCATTTTTTTTGCATGGCCCGGTCGGGGGTTTCCACCCACCTTCTGGCAGGCGGCCAGCGTGCTGCCAGATACCCCATGCCGTATAACCCGATATCTCCTGTGACGATACCAATATAAAGGGCAATGAGGGCTTCACCTGCTCCCAGTGTGTGCAAATTGACCTGTATTGCCGTTATGACAGTGGCTGCATCCTCGAGAATAAAAGTGGCAAGTATGACAATGAGGATCTGAATAATGGGAGAATGCGCAGAGGAGGTCAGAAAATTCTCAAGGGAGTGTATCATATAACTATCGAAAAAGAGCTTTGTCAGATTTGAGAAAGATAAATATCGTCGGACATCAGCTTGTTATAGTAAGAGATCTGTATAAAAAATATTTACTTTTATAGTGAAGAAGAAGGAACATAAAAACCTCGCCGCGCTGAACCGGATCAGCTGATTTTTTTAATTTTGCTGAATAACCACATAAAACTAAAGTAAGCCAATGATGAATATCAAAAAAAGGCAATTTGTTTGCGGGGTCGCTTCATTGCTGGCGCTTCCGACTGGTGCGTATGCAGCATCAGCGCATACTATGAGCGATTATACTGTTGATGCTGCGGAGCGGCGTCGTTATGCCCGCTTTCTGAGTGTGGTAAGAGGTGAAGCCATCAGGCAGGGGATGTCTGCTTCTGTGGTTGATGCCGCTCTGGCGGTTACGCCCGCGCCCAATGCAAAAGTGCTCAAAGCTGACAGGCACCAGCCGGAATTTACGCTGACCTGGGCTCAGTATAAAGAGCGTGTTCTTACAGATAAAAAAATTCTTGATGGGCAGTCCGCGGTGGCGCAGCGCAAGTCTCTTTTTTCTCAGGTGAGTTCGCTTTACAAAGTCAGCACAGGTGCGATTGCCGGTATATGGGGGCTGGAATCAGCATATGGTAAAAAAACAGGCACCTATCATGTGATTGATGCGCTTGCGACTCTGGCATTTGACGGGCGTCGTTCCTCTTTTTTTCGTGCCGAGCTGTTTAAGGCGCTGCAAATTCTTAACCAGGGTGACATAACACCTTCTGCCATGCTGGGCAGCTATGCGGGAGCTATGGGGCAGCCCCAGTTTATGCCCAGTGCCTATCAGCGTTATGCAGTGAGTTTTCCCGAAGGCGGGCGACGTAATATCTGGACGAATGAGGCCGATGTTTTTGCCTCAGTTGCGAATTACCTTGCTAAGTGCCACTGGCGCTATGGTGAGCCATGGGGAGAAGCAGTGCATACGCCGGAGACACTCGCGCAAAGCGAGACAGGCCGTACGATTGTTCGTCCTTCATCATACTGGGTCAGTAAGGGGGTGACGCCTGTACTGGGGGGCAGTTTTGCACGCCCTGACCTGCCTGGCGCTATTGTTCGCCCGGATGGGCCAGGTGGTGAGGCTTTTATCGTCTATGCAAATTTTAACGTTATCAGACGTTACAATCCCTCTGATTTTTACGCATTAGCTGTTGGTCTGCTGGGGGATGCCATAGCGTGAAAAAACAACTGATTTTGTCTGGTGCCTGTTTGTTGCTGTTCGGGTGCGATACGTCGCACCAGTCAGGGCCGGCACCACAGCCCTCTCTCCATTATGTGGTTGGTTCTGCGTGGTATGCTGAAAACCGGTGGTTTTATCCGCGCGAGACATTTTCATATGCTGAGACCGGCCTTGCCGTCGTGCAACCAAAAGTAAAGAGGGCGACGCCTTTAACCGCTGACGGAGAGGTCAGAAGTGATCTGACCATGACAGCTGCGCATCAGACTTTGCAGCTGCCGGCGATTGTGACTGTGACTAATCTGGAAAATGGCCGCCAGGCAGTCGTTCGCCTTAATGATCGCGGGCCAGACCAGGCTGGTCGCCTTCTTGCCGTAACACCCAGAGTCGCATCAGTGCTCGGTATAGGGCATGAGCCGGTGAGAGTGCGTATTGTTGAAAATGAAACTGCCAGCCGTGAACTTGCTGGTCAGCTTCCGGGTGGTCCCGCACTTCAGATCGCGGCTATCCCTGTCAAAGAAGTGTTGCAGAATGCCCTGGATAGCAGCGAAGCCCCGCATGCTGTCGGGGCAGTTTCTCACACGGCGGCTGTGAACCCTGAAAGCAGACCGTTAACGTCGTTGCCGGATTTGCCCGCTGTGTGGCAGGAGGGAGCACCCGCACCGGCGTCAGACTTGTGGGTTGAGACGGCAAATTTCACATCACGTTACACGGCGCAGAGAGCTGCAGCCGGGCAGGGAGCGCTGGTGGTGCCAACAATTACGCCTCAGGGGCAAATGTGGTCTGTCCGACTAGGCCCTTTTTCGACTATACATGAGGCTGATGCAGCGTTGAGAGGTTCTCTTGCCGCTGGTCAGACCGGATCTCATATTGTTGTTGAATAGGATACAGCGTGCATACTCGGCGGTTTCTTCTTGCAGGAGGGGTAGCTCTTGCTGGCAGTGGCTACTCATTGGCAGCACAGGCTCGTAAAGGGCATGCTCCATCTTTAAAAAAGAATCATGCTGCTGAAGCATCGGCTGCAGATGTTTCGACAGGTGCCGCGATTACACCGGTTGGTCCGGTTGATACGGTTGCTCGCTGGGCCTGCATTCTTGATTATGACAGCGGTTCTGTTCTGCTTGAAAAAGCAGCTGATGAGCGCATGCCGCCATCTTCTCTGACAAAAATGATGACGGCTTACATCACTTTCGAAATGCTGCGTTCAGGGCGCCTTAAGCTCGATCAGTCTCTGCCGGTCAGTGAAAGGGCCTGGCGTATGCAGGGGTCACGTATGTTCGTGCCTCTTGGTGCGTCTGTTCCTGTTCAGGATCTGATTCAGGGGATGGTTATTCAGTCAGGCAATGATGCCTGTATCGTGGTGGCGGAGGGCATTTCCGGCTCTGAAGAACAGTTTGTCGCTCTGATGAATGCAACAGCTGAAAAGCTGGGGCTGAAAAATTCGCACTTTATGAATGCAACGGGCTGGCCTGCTGAAGGGCATTATATGTCAGCGCGGGATGTCGCTTATCTGGCAGTGCGCCTGATCCATGATTTTCCGGAATATTATCATTTCTTCTCAGAAAAAGAGTTCTTCTTTAACAAGATACGTCAGGAAAATCGTAATACCCTCGTCGTTAAAGGCTTGGCTGATGGCCTGAAAACCGGCCACACAGATGCCGGTGGTTTTGGTCTGTGTGCGTCATCGCTGCGTGATGGTCGTCGGGTTGTGATGGCACTTAACGGTATGCCAACATCATCTGCCCGCGCCCGCGAGGGTGAGCGTTTGCTTGGGTGGTCTTTTGCAAATTTCGAGACAGCGAGAATTCTTGAGCATGGCACTGTGGTGACCCAGGCTCCTGTCTGGATGGGGCATGAAAAAACAGTCCCGCTTATGGTTGCTCAGGATGTCTCTCTGCTGCTGCCTCATGGCTGGCGTAATGATACCCATGTGTCGTTCGATTATCAGTCTCCTTTGCCAGCACCTCTGGTGCAGGGGCAGGCTGTGGGAACAGTCACTATGGCTCTCTCCGGTAACCGTCAGATGACCGTGCCGCTTATTGTCGGACAAAGCGTACAAGCTCTTGGTGTCTTTGGACGTGCTGCCCGCCGGATGCATCTTTAAGATATGACGAAGGGACTTTTCATTACACTGGAGGGTGGTGAGGGCGTTGGTAAGTCAACGCAGCTTGCCCTCCTTGAGCGCGCTTTGCAGGCTCGTGGGCTGGATATACTGGTAACGCGTGAACCAGGAGGCTCACCAGTCGCTGAGGATTTACGTAATCTTTTGCTGTTTGGTCAGCACAGCTTTTCGCGCCGCTCTGAAATTCTTACACATTTTGCCGCACGCTTTGATCATGTTGATCAGGTTATAGAACCGGCTCTTGCTGCAGGTAAGCTGGTGGTGTGTGACAGGTTTACTGACTCAACTCTGGCTTATCAGGCCTATGGCCGCGCTGAGGGTGAAGTAGGAACGTTGTCTCTGATTAATAACCTGCAAAAGCAGCTGGGTCGTCAGCCTGATATGACGTTTCTGCTTGAAGTGTCGCGTGATACGGCACGTAGGCGGCTTGCAGCGCGAGGTAAGCCTACGGATCGTTATGAAAAGTCCGATGAGGACTTTCATATTCGTGTGGCGGAGGGCTTTCGCACGATAGCGGAACAAAATAAGAACAGGGTTATTGTCCTGAGTACAGAGCATATGCCGGCCGAAAAAGTAAATGCTGTAATCGTCGAACATATTTTATCAAGATTGCCGTAGAATGACGTCACCCGGAGAAGATCCCCGTTTGTCCTCCCTGCATTTACAGGGGCATCAGTCGGCGATTCAGCTTTTCACAGAGGCTAAGCGTTCAGGGCGTATGCCGCATGCCTGGCTGCTGACTGGCCCTCCGGGCATTGGTAAGGCAACTCTGGCATTTCATCTGGCCCGGATGGTGCTGGGAGGGGAAAGCGCTGAAAGCCCTGCCGGTCGTCGCATCTCTGCGGCAACACATGCTGATTTGCTTGTTATCAGTCGTAGTTATGACGAAAAACGCCAGCGTTACCGTGGTGAAATTGTTATGGACGAGGTGCGTCCGGTTAATGATTTCCTTCATCGCACTGCGGCGGAGGGCGGCTGGCGTGTCGTGATTGTTGATGGTGCCGAGTGGATGAACCGTAACGCTGCCAATGCGTTACTGAAAATTCTTGAGGAGCCACCTCCGTCTGCACTGTTGTTGCTGACATCTTCCTCACCAGGGCGGTTGCTGCCAACAATACGAAGCCGTTGCCAGCGTATTGATCTTAAACCTTTGTCCTCTTCCGAGCTGGCAGCCGTGATCGCGCGTGAGGCGCCGGGCACAGCACCGGCTGAGCTTGAACGGGCTTTATCTGCAGCGCAGGGCTCTCCCGGGCGGGTGTTTGATCTTCTGGCTGATGAAGGCGGGCAGATGGCGGGTCTGGTGCAGCAGGCCCTTAACGGTGTTTCAGTAAGTGATGCATACATAGTGGCTGAAACAGTTTTGAAAAAAGAGAATGGTTTTAATTTATTTTTCAGTCTGTTATCAAATGCCCTGCAGGAACAGGCCCGTTCTTCAGCCAGGCAGGGACTGACAAAGTCAGTCTTTTTCGCTAAGGCGTGGGAGAATGTTATGCGTCTTCAGAATGAGACCGACCATTTTAATCTTGATAAACAGGAAGCGCTTCTCGAAGCGATGATGATTGCGGGTAAAGTATGACCAGTCGTTTTTACGTCACAACGCCGATTTATTATGTTAACGGAGCCCCCCATATCGGGCACGCTTATACATCGGTTGCGGCAGATGTTCTCGCACGTTTTCATCGTTTGTCCGGGCATGAGGTTTTCTTTCTGACCGGAACAGATGAACATGGCCAGAAAGTTGAACAGGCCGCGCAGAATGCTGGCATAGCACCACAGCTTTTTACTGATCGTATTTCTGCAGATTTTCGCGATATGGCTGATGTAATGGCTATTTCGTACGACGATTTTATTCGCACGACCGAGCCGCGCCATATAAAAAGTGCTCAGGCTTTGTGGCAGAAAGTGGCTGAAAATGGTGCCATTTACTCTGGTGCTTATGAGGGCTGGTACGCGCTGCGTGATGAGTGCTTTTATGGTGAGGATGAGCTTGTTACCGGTGCAGATGGTGTAAAAACAGCTCCTACCGGCGCCCCGGTTGAGTGGGTTAAGGAGCCGTCTTACTTCTTTAAACTGTCAGAATATCAGGACAGACTGCTTGAGCTGTATGAGAAAAATCCTGAATTTTTAGGGCCAAACAGCACACGTCGTGAGATTATCAGCTTTGTAAAACAGGGGCTGCGCGATCTTTCTATCAGCCGTACAAGCTTTAAATGGGGTGTCCCTGTACCAGGTGACGAAGACCATGTGATGTATGTCTGGTTCGACGCACTGGCAAATTACCTGAGCGCGCTTGATTATCCTGATATGTCAGCAGAAAAAGCCGCTTTCTGGCCGGCCAGTCTGCACCTTGTTGGCAAAGATATTGCTCGTTTTCATGCCGTTTACTGGCCTGCATTCCTGATGGCTGCTGGTATTGAGCTGCCTGAGAAGATTTTTGCAAATGGCTGGTGGACTGTTGAAGGCCAGAAGATGAGCAAGTCACTGGGTAATGTTGTTGACCCACGTGAACTTGTAAAAGAATTCGGGCTCGACAGCGTCAGGTTTTTTCTGCTGCGTGAAGTCCCTTTTGGCGGCGACAGCGATCTGTCACGTAAATCAATGATTATGAGAAATAACATTGAGCTGGCGAACGATTTGGGCAACCTGTGTCAGCGCACGCTCTCTCTCGTTGCCCGTAACTGTGGCGGTGTCGTGCCTGAGCGCAGGGTACTGACGGATGAGGATAAGCAGCTTCTTGGTCAGGCTTCTCTTCTGCCGCAGCTTCTGAGTGATCGCATGGCAGCCTGTGCTCTGACTGATGCTCTTGAAGATGTGTGGAAAGTCATTCGTGCAGGTAATGCCTATATCGACCATCAGGCACCCTGGGCACTCCGTAAAACAGATGAGGAGCGTATGAAAGACGTTCTTCGTGTGCTGCTTGATACGCTGCGCAGTATCGCAACAGTGCTTCAGCCCTTTATGCCTCAGAGCATGGAGAAAATGCTGGTGCAGCTGGGTGTTAATGAAGATGAGAGAAGCTTTGCTGCTCTTGAGGTTCTGCTGCCGGCTGGTCGTAGTCTGCCAGCGCCTCAGGGTATTTTCCCCCGTTATGTCGAACAGGAAGCTGGCTGAGTTATGACCGGTCTGATTGATTCTCACTGTCATCTTGATCATTTTAAAGATGAAGAAATACCGGGGCTGCTTGCCGCAGCTCAGGCCGCAGGTGTCAGCGGTATGGTCACGATAGGGACCTATCTGTCACGTGCGGCTCAGCAAAAATCTCTGACACGTTTTTCAACGCCAGATGTGCGTATATGGTGCACAGTTGGTACACACCCTGATTCCGTCGGGGAAGAAACTCTGCCTGAGGTTGAAGATATCGTTCAGATCGCCAGCGCACCGGAAGTTATCGGTATTGGCGAAAGCGGGCTCGATTATTTTCACGGTGAAGAAGCGGTCAGACCTTTGCAGCAGGAGAGTTTCAGGCGGCATATTGGCGCTGCCCGTGAACTTGGTCTTCCGCTCGTTATTCATGCCCGGCAGGCTGATGACGATATTGCGCATATTCTGCGCGAAGAGACGGAGCGGGGTGCTTTCCCGATGTTGCTGCATTGTTTTGCATCAGGGGCAGATCTGGCCAGGTGTGTGGTTGATCTTGGTGGTTACGTCAGTTTTTCTGGTATTTCGACTTTCCCGAAATGTGGCGAATTTCGCGATGTAGCCCGCTCTTTGCCACGGGAGAGGGTGCTGGTTGAGACAGATTCACCTTATCTTGCGCCTGTTCCTAAACGTGGCAAACGAAATGAGCCTGCTTTTGTTGCGCATACAGCGGCTTGCCTTGCCCGTGAGTTTGGGCAAAGCGAAGAGGATTTTGCCCGCATGACGACTGAGAATTTTTTCAGGCTGTTCCGAAAAGCAGCATAACAGGGCAGGTGGTTCAGAGATGAAAGTCACCATTCTTGGGTGCGGCGGGTCAGCCGGTGTGCCAATGATAGGCGGAGATGACGGCTCAGGCATATGGGGATGTTGCGATCCGTCTG
This sequence comes from Acetobacter sp. DsW_059, assembly GCF_002153695.1. NCBI lineage: Bacteria > Pseudomonadati > Pseudomonadota > Alphaproteobacteria > Acetobacterales > Acetobacteraceae > Acetobacter > Acetobacter sp. DsW_059. Next base: position 123,026 of record NZ_JOPI01000014.1, on the reverse strand, counting down.
AACCCCGTAACAGGCGTACGCGCGCTTCCATTTTCCTTGAGATGGATAATGGCGAAAATATTCTGATTGATACCGGGCCTGATCTTCGTCATCAGCTTCTGTCAAACGGTATCAGTGCCTTTCGCTGGTTATTTTTCACGCACGCCCATGCTGATCATGTGGCTGGTCTTGATGATGTGCGTGGGATAAACAGAGTTATAAAAGAGCCGATCAAAGCGTTTGCCCGCCGTGAAACACTCGATGATATCCGGAATAAGTTTGGCTATGTGTTTCAGCCCTGGACACCGCCCTCATTTTTTCGGGCTGTTGTTGAAGCAAATTGTTTGCCAGATTACGGTCATTTTAACATGGCAGGCTATCGTTTTACGATTTTCGGGCAAATACACGGCAAGGTAAGTTCCGCTGGCCTTCGCTGCGGCCGTTTTGCCTATAGTACCGATGTTGTTGAGTTAAGTGATCAGGCTCTGGAGGCTCTTGCCGGAGTGGAAACCTGGGTCGTTGGCTGTTTTCAGCGCGAGCCACATGTTGCTCATGCCTGGCTTGAGCGTATTGTCGAGTGGCAGGCAATTATAAAACCACAGCGTATTATTCTTACGCATATGGGGCCTGATATGGACTGGCAGTGGATGGAGAAAAATCTGCCATCTGGGATTGAGGCGGCCTGGGATGGTATGAAGCTCAGTCTTCCACAGGCAGAGCGTGACATGGAAGAGATCTGATTTCTCCTCCACGCACGTTTTCTGAGTATTTATAAAAGTCAGCGGCTCATAAGCACTGTGATGTCGGCATGCTCCAGGACATGGCGTGTTACACCGCCAAGGATAAGCTGCCTGAGCCTGGAGTGGGAGTAAGCACCCATGACCAGCATATCAGCATCAAAGTCTTTACAGGCCGCGAGCAGCCCTTTGCCAACATCTTTATTAACAGGTGCAAATGTTACAGTGTCAGCTCTGATATCGTGGAATGACAGATAGTCTATAACATCTGCAACGTCAGGCCCTTTGCGCTGATAGTCATCGCAGTAGAGGACACGCACGGCGTCAGCACCAACAGCCCAGGCCAGAGCCGCGCGGAGTGCTGATGAGGCCTCCGCTGTGCCATTCCATGCGATACAGACACGTTTGATAAGGCCGGTCGTCGGCGTTTGTGGTGCGATAACAACCGGGCGGCCACTGTCAAACAGCACTGAATGAAGGGTTTCTGAAGAAGACACTTCTTCGCCAGACTGAGGATGAGGCACCAGTGTGAAGTCAGAGAGGCGTGCGTGATAGGGTATAATTTCTGCCGGGTTGCCCGTTAGCGTACAAAAGCTGATGCTTGCTTTATCAGCCGGGAATGGCGAATGCGGGGGCACAACTTCGATATCTTTATGTTCGGCAACAAACCTGACAAACAGATGATGGACGTCGTGTGCGGTTCGCGCACTCTCATGTTCAGCTGAGCGCATCAGCTCCTCAACCATAGCACCAGACAGACCTTCACCGGCCAGGGGAGCTATGTCTCTTCCATCAGATCTGATGTGCAAAACAGCAAGATGAGCATGAAAGCGCCGCGCAAAATTATAGCCGCGTATCAGCGCGGCTTCTGCGTTGGAGGTACTGGGTAAAGGAAGTAAAATCTTTCTTACATCTTTCATTAGCGTAACACTCCTTAACTCTGTTTTGGCTGTTATATCACAATCAGGGATAAAGTCTTGTCGCGCTCCAGGTGTTCGCTTCAGGTGTCCAGCGGGCTCTGTCATGTAATCTGTAGGGACGCTCCTGCCAGAACTCAAAGGCTAAAGGCTTCACTCTGTAACCTGACCAGTTGGCAGGACGAGGCACCTGCTGTCCTTCGTAGCGCTCTTCAGCCTCCTGAATGCGTTTTTTAAAGATTTCACGGTTTTCAAGCGGGCGTGACTGGTCTGAGGCAACGGCTCCCAGCCTTGACATTCTGCTGCGGCTGGCAAAATAGAGATCTGCCTCCTGCTCCGAAACAGGGGAGACAGCGCCTTCAATTCTGATTTGCCGGCGAAGGCTTTTCCAGTGGAACAGCAGGGAAACAAAAGGGTTTTCTGCCAGTTCAAGGCCCTTGCGGCTTTCTTTGTTCGTGTAGAACACAAAACCGTTTCGGTCGACACCCTTGAGGAGAACAACCCGAAGGGAAGGGAGACCATCGGGTGTGCTGGTCGCCAGAACCATAGCATTAGCATCTGATGGTTCACTGACCTCTGCTTCTTCCATCCAGTCAGTAAATAAATCGAAGGGGTCAGACTTCAGGTCAAGAAGCGTCTGAGTGTTTTCTGTATTTTGAGAATAATCGCCCATATGTCGCTCTTTTATCTCTCAGGGTATCGCTCGTCAGACACAGTGCCTTAGTTTTCACTTTGTCAACCGGGAGAATACACTTGCTTTTAGTTTTCGGGAAAGGCAAATCAGTGGGTGTTGGGGTATGGCAGATGCCTCCGGCTTTAAATGACCCCGTATTTTTAAATAACCCAATATTTTTAATTGAGGAATAGAGCATGACAACAGAGCACGCGACAGCCTGTACAACACAGGGCACACTGATGCAGGGCAAAAAAGGTCTTATTATGGGCGTAGCTAACGACCATTCTATCGCCTGGGCTATTGCTCGTGCTGTAGCGGCTCAGGGTGGTGAGCTTGCTTTTACATATCAGGGTGAGGCGTTAGGTAAGCGTCTGCGCCCTCTGGCTGAAAGTGTTGGTTCTCAGCTGGTTCTTCCCTGCGATGTATCAGATGAAGCGGCTATTGATGCCGTGTTTGAACGTCTGGAAAAAGAATGGGGAGAGCTCGATTTCGTTGTGCATGCTATCGGCTGGGCTGATAAAAAATATTTGCGCGGCCGTTATGTTGATACACCAAGAGAAGCTTTCCTGACGGCAATGGATATTTCATGCTTTTCTTTCACAGCTGTTGCGCAGCGTGCTTCAAGGCTGATGAAAAAAGGCGGCTCACTTTTAACGCTGAGTTATCTTGGCGCAGAACGGGTAATGCCACATTATAATGTGATGGGTGTTGCCAAAGCAGCTCTTGAGGCGTCAGTACGTTATATGGCAGCCGATCTTGGGGCTGATGGCATTCGTGTTAATGCTGTCTCGGCAGGTCCGATCAAAACCCTTGCCGCGAGTGGTATTGGCGATTTCCGCTACATTCTTAAGTGGAACCAGCATAATTCACCGCTTGAGCGTAATGTTTCTCTTGACGATGTCGGTGGGGCAGGCCTTTACATGTTGTCTGATCTTTCCGCCGGTGTGACAGGGGAGGTTCATCATGTCGATTGTGGGTATCACATCGTTGGTATGAAAAACCCTTCAGCTCCGGATATTTCCATCGAATAAGAGGAACGTGGTGTCTCATAATACTTTTGGGCATTTATTTCGTGTAACGACCTGGGGGGAAAGTCACGGGCCGGCTATTGGCTGTGTTGTCGATGGGTCTCCGCCTGGTCTTGTTTTATCAGAGGCTGATATTCAGCCTTTTCTGGACCGCAGAAAACCAGGCACATCTTCTTTTACGACACAGCGTAAGGAGCCCGATGCTGTCAGGATTCTTTCTGGTGTTTTTGAGGGGAAGACGACAGGCACACCTGTTTCTCTTCTGATTGAAAACACAGATCAGCGTTCACGAGATTATGGTGACATCGCACAGACATACAGGCCAGGTCATGCTGATCTGACCTATGACCTTAAATACGGCATTCGTGATTATCGGGGGGGTGGCCGCTCTTCTGCACGTGAGACGGCAATGCGCGTCGCTGCCGGCGCTGTTGCGAGACGCATTCTGGGTGAGCAGGTCAGAATACGTGCAGCCCTGATACAGCTTGGCCCGCACAAAATTGATCGCTCAGGGTGGGACTGGAGTGAGGTCAACAATAACCCCTTTTTCTCACCCGATGCCTCTGTCGTGCCTGCATGGGAAGAGTATCTGACCACCATCCGTAAAAATGGCCTGTCAGCCGGAGCCGTGATTGAGGTTGTGGCCGAGAACGTACCGGCCGGGTTAGGCGCGCCCATTTATGGCAAGCTGGATTCAGATCTGGCAGCGGCTTTTATGAGCATTAATGCTGTCAAAGGTGTTGAAATCGGTGATGGCTTTGCTTCTGCTGCCTTAACCGGAGTTGAAAACGCAGACCCGCTGTTTATGCGAGATGGTCAGATTGCGTTTGGTGCTAACCATGCAGGGGGTATTCTCGGTGGTATTTCTACCGGTCAGCCTGTGGTTGCACGTTTTGCAGTAAAACCAACCAGCTCGATGCTTACTCCTGTACCATCAGTCACGAGCGATGGTGTGGAGAAAGAAGTTATTACAAAAGGTCGTCATGACCCTTGTGTTGGCATTCGGGCGGTGCCTGTTGGTGAAGCTATGATGGCCTGTGTTCTCGCAGATCATCTTTTGCGTCACAGAGGCCAGACAGGCCGCTAAGCGCCCGTGCCAGGCCGGAGTATCATTGTGATACCCTGCCTGGCGCTATTTTCTAAATAAATTTTATAATTCATGCCACCTCTCGCAGAGATGAGAAGGCAGATGGTGTAAGCTGTGCCATATATTCACCATCTTAACGGTGCTTTTAGTATGAGCCTGATGTTTTTGCTTGTCAGATGATATTTTTTTTGAGGTCTTTTCGTATCGTTTGCGGGTTAAAAGCAAAGTTTGTTATTTGCGGAGATCATCATGAGTTCCACCCCAACCAGTAATGTATCCTCGGTTGATGTCGCTTTAATCGGCGGAGGCGTGATGAGCGCCACCCTGGGAACCCTGCTCACACAGTTGCAGCCAGACTGGAAGATCAGCATTTTTGAACGTCTTGAGGATGTTGCTCAGGAGAGTTCAGATGCATGGAATAATGCAGGCACAGGGCATTCAGCTCTCTGTGAGCTGAATTATACGCCACAAAAACCAGATGGCAGCGTTGATATCAGCAAAGCTGTCGGTGTGAATGAGGCCTTTCAGGTTTCCAGGCAGTTCTGGAGCTTTCTGGTTGAAAACGGGTTCATTAAAAATCCAGAGGATTTTATTACGCCTATCCCGCATATGAGCTTTGTATGGGGTGAAAAAAATACTGAATTTTTGCGTAAACGCTACGAGGCGCTGAGTCAGCACCCGCTGTTTGAAGGGATGGAGTATTCGGAAGATCCTGCACAGATGGCAGAATGGATGCCTCTCGTGATGCAGAATCGTAAACCTGGTGAAAAACTCGCCGTTACACGCAGCCTTAATGGCACAGACGTTAACTTTGGCGCCTTAACGCATCTGCTGACAAAATATCTTAAAGAGAGTGGTCACTGCACCATTAACACCGGTCATGATGTTCTGGATATTACACGTGACCCGGCGGGTGGCTGGCAGCTCAGAGTGCATAATCTGACAGTCAACACACAGTTTACTGTTAAGGCGAAGTTTGTATTTATCGGGTGCGGTGGTGGTGCTCTGCCATTACTCCAGAAAACTGGTATTCCTGAATCACGCGGTGTAGGTGGTTTCCCGGTGAGCGGGCAATTCCTGCGGTGTAAAAACCCTGACATCATCGCGCGTCACGGTGCCAAAGTGTATGGCAAGGCATCAGTTGGTGCACCACCAATGTCTGTACCTCATCTTGATACAAGAATGATCGATGGCAAGCGTGCTCTGCTGTTCGGACCATATGCCGGGTTCTCAACACGCTTCCTTAAAAAAGGTTCGCTCCTCGACCTGCCTAAATCTGTTAAAACAGGCAATATTCTGCCAATGCTGGCGGTTGCCCGTGATAACTGGGACCTGACACGGTATCTGATTCAGCAGGTAATGGAATCAAATAAAGAGCGTATTAACGCGCTGCGTGATTTTATTCCTGATGCACAAGCTGAAGACTGGGAGCTGGTTACAGCAGGCCAGCGTGTGCAGATTATTAAAAAAGACGCGGCAAAAGGTGGCGTGCTTCAGTTCGGTACGGAGGTTATTTCGAGCCAGGATGGTTCGGTTGCTGCACTGCTTGGTGCTTCTCCCGGTGCATCAACTGCAGCCCCGATTATGCTGTCAGTGCTGAAGAAATGCTTTGCAGATAAATTGCCTGAATGGGACGCTAAGCTTAAGGAAATTGTGCCTTCTTACGGTCAGAAACTGGCTGATAATCCTGAACTGTGTCGCAAGCTGCGTGAGAAGACATCTGAAATACTGAAACTTAACAACCCAGGGCGGGCAGAGGTCTGAAAAGACCTCTTATAACGGGTCAGATATCGACATATCCGGCCTGTACCACCAGCATTGTTCAGGTGCCCGGGGGCGAGGTAAAAAATCCTCCGGGTTGCCATCAAAAGTGACAGTGTTGGTGGGGGTCTCCTGTAATGAGACCTCAGTGCATACTAACAGTCCGCCCTCTGCCTTTAAAAAGGCATTGAGCTTTGCCATCATCAGGCAGACCATGAGTTCCGTTGTGGGATCTCCCGGGGTGACGACGATGCGCTGAGCACGTTCGGGTTCGTTTGCTTCAAACCATAATAGTAGCGGGTCATCCTCTGCCAGTTGCAGGGCATGGTCGAGTTTTTCATCAATGAAATGATGCCAGGTACTTTTTGCCTGCTGAAAAGAGACCGGCATATTGCCAGAACCATCAAGCGGAGCAGGGCTTGTGCTGGCGAGGCGCACAGTTACAAATTCATTGTGACCATGGGGAAGGGCGCAGCGCTCGCTTGCTCCGTGTACCAGTCTGTGCCCCATGGAAAAACGACGGGTAAAAACAAGATCAGGCATGTGGCGCAGGCCCGTTATAATTTTCCCATCCAGCTTTGCGCAGGTCGCAGGCAGGGCAGTGACCGCACCCATGCCCCCATGCATGAGCCGGGCCACGTTCACCCATGTAGCAGGTATGACTTTCCTGATTGATGAGTGTGACGAGGGATTGCCCGCCAATATTTTTTGCCAGGCGCCATGTTTCGGCTTTATCGATCCACATCAGAGGAGTGTGCAGCACGTAGCGACTTTCCATGCCCAGATTTAACGCGACCTGCACGGCTTTAATCGTATCGTCACGGCAATCCGGATAGCCGGAATAGTCTGTTTCGCACACGCCGGTAATAATATGACGAATACCACGACGGGCAGCCAGAGCTGCGGCAAAAGTCAGAAAAATAATGTTGCGGCCGGGTACAAAGGTATTGGGCAATCCGTTTTCGGCCATCGCAATCTCTGCATTACGTGTCAGTGCCGTTTCAGAAATATCGCCCAGGGCCCCCAGAGCAAGGGTGTGATCCTCACCAAGGCGTTCAGACCATAATGGATTAAGCGCCGTCATACCCTCTCTGAGGGTTTTGCGACATTCAAGTTCAATAGCATGGCGCTGACCGTAATCGAAACCAAGCGTTTCGACACGGCCGAACTGAGCCAGCGCCCAGGCGAGACACGTTGCAGAATCCTGACCGCCTGAAAATAGTACGAGAGCAGATTCATTCAGATAATGCGACGGAAAGGTCATAACTTAGGGGATACCTGTCAGTTTATGCGTTTGCAGAGACAGACCCCATTGAGGGTGCTGCAGACAGTAGCGGATAGCGGCCTGTATGTTGTCCTGCTGATTGGCACCATCCATTGGCTGGAGCCAGAAATGTTTAAAATCAAGAGCGGTAAGTGACGCGGGATCAAGCCCAGGCTGAGGATAAACCAGCTTCAGCTCGGTTCCACTCGTCTGGACAAGGTCAGTGCCTGCTTTGGGGCTGATACATACCCAGTCTATCGTTTCGGGTGCGGCAATAGTGCCATTGCTTTCGACAGCTACTGAAAAGCCCTGTTTGTGCATAGCACTGATCAGAGCGTCATCAAGCTGAAGGAGTGGCTCGCCCCCGGTAAAAACAACGAGCCGATGGCTGTAAGAATCGCTATCAGCAGGCCACTGCAAAGCAATGGCAGAGGCAAGATTTTCAGCTGTTTCAAACTTACCGCCGCCAGGGCCATCGGTGCCGATAAAATCAGTATCGCAGAACTGGCACTGTGCTTTTTCACGGTCTTCAGAGCGACCGCTCCACAGGTTGCATCCTGTGAAACGGCAAAACACGGCGGCTCGTCCGGCCTGACCACCTTCACCCTGAAGTGTCAGAAAGATTTCCTTTACTGAATACGTCATCAAATAAAAGCCGGTTTATGGTTGCTCATGCAGGTGCGTGTACTGGTACGGCATCCAGGCCGATACCTGTTGTATGCATACCAAGACGATCAAGCAGCTTACGATCTCTCTGCGCCTGAGGGTTTGGGGTTGTGAGCAGACGTTCACCGTAGAAGATTGAGTTAGCACCCGCCAGGAAGCACAGGGTTTGTGTCTCATCGTTCATATTTTCACGACCCGCTGCCAGACGCACACGACTTTTTGGCATGGTGATTCGTGCAACAGCAATCATGCGTACAAAGTCTATGGGATCAACGGTCTCAGCTTCACCCAGAGGGGTTCCTTTAACGCGTACAAGCAGGTTAATGGGCACGCTTTCAGGGTGAACGGGCAGGGTAGCCAGGCCAGCAATCAGGCCAGCACGGTCTGTTTCATTTTCTCCCATGCCGACAATACCGCCACAACAGACGTTAATGCCTGCATCACGTACGTTTGAGAGCGTATCCAGACGATCCTGATAGGTGCGGGTTGTAATAATTTCACCGTAAAATTCAGGAGATGTATCAAGGTTGTGGTTATAATAATCGAGGCCTGATTTTTTAAGTTTCTCAGCCTGGTCTGTATCGAGCATACCCAGCGTTACACAGGTCTCAAGTCCCAGTTCCTTCACGCCCTCAATCATAGAGCAGACTGTTTCCAGGTCGTGCTCTTTAGGCGAACGCCAGGCGGCGCCCATGCAGAAGCGGCTTGCACCTGCGCTTTTTGCTTTACGTGCTTCTTCCAGAACTTTCTCAACCGCCATCAGACGGTCAGCTTTCACGCTTTCTTCATGCCTGGCGCTTTGTGGGCAGTAGGCACAGTCCTCAGGGCATCCACCGGTTTTAATAGAGAGAAGAGTTGAGATCTGAATATCGGTCGGGTCAAAGCTGGCACGATGTATTGCCTGTGCACGAAACATCAGCTCAGGAAACGGGAGGTCAAGCAGGGCCTGAATTTCAGCAACAGTCCAGTCATTGCGACACTGGGGCGCACCAGAAGAGAAGGGGGCGATAGGCGAACCGTCAGCCATAATATATGCAATCCTGAATATTGAGAGATAGAGAATGGGGCGAGTATAGTCGCTTTATAACATGAAAGCCAGCAGGAGAGATGCCCTCTGCTACAGAGACGGAAATCCGGCCTGCACCTGTTAATTTTTTAAGTTATAGTTCATAATAAGCAGTAAAAAAAGAGTTAAATGATCTTATATATCAGGTCGTTTCTCTTGAAATTTAAGGGGGTATCTCAAGGATATGCAGATTCATTTTTCACCTTTTAAAAAGGGAATGGTTATTTTCGCACTGGCAGCAGGACTGACAGCATGCAGCCATCCTGATCAACCATCTGCCGATGCATCTCTGACCAAGACGACACAGGTTCGCACTCTGAGAGTGCCTAATCCTGCAACCGTGTATTGCATAAAGCAGAAAGGGACTATTGAGATACGCAATGAAAGCAAGGGACAGATCACATACTGCCACTTGCCAGATGGTACAGTGACCGAACAGTGGACCTTGTTTCGTCAGAACAATCCTGATCAGGCAGCGGCAGGAGCATCGAAATAACATCATTCAGTTGCGGGAGACTATCGGTTTCCCCCTCTGATATATAAATCCTATAAGATATATTATGCCAACTAAATGATAATACGACGGGAGAGCACCATATGTAATTTGTGGGTTCAACGCTATTGAAGTGGAATTTTTATAATTTTTTTCATTAATCCGGTTAAAATCTTAAATACTGATCAGAAAGTGAATTATTTGGTTGCTTGCATTTCAAACTACGAATGAATAAGTCACTATCAGAACATAGACCCTGTTTTTGAGGGAAATCAGATGACAGTCACAGCCAGTGTGCTTCAGGAACTGAAGAAATCAGAAGACGATCCGGTTAATCTTTTAAGGCGGGCCTCTGAACTGCTGCCTGGTAAGATTGCCGTCATGTCATCTTTTGGCGCTGAATCTGCGCTGTTGCTGGCCTTCGTCGCTGAGGCTGATCCGGCTTTGCCTGTGATTTTTCTGCAAACAGGTCAGCATTTTCCTGAGACTTTACGTTACCGTAAGGAGCTGGCTGAGAGACTGGGTTTGACAAACGTGCAGGACGCGGCTCCGCCCCCTGCCCGAATTGCCGAATTCGATCCTACAGGTGAGCTGTGGGCTTTTGACCCTGACGCCTGTTGCCGTATTCGCAAAGTTGAGCCGCTTGATACGGCCTGCCTGCCTTATCCTGTGCTTGTTACCGGGCGTAAACGTGGTCAGGCCATAACACGGCAGGCCTTGTCTGTTGTCGAAGTTAAAGATGACGGCCAGGTTCGTCTCAATCCTCTTGCCGCATGGTCAGCTGATGAGATCAGGCAGGAAATGGTGCGTCGTGACCTGCCTCCGCACCCCCTGGTTGCTGAGGGTTACCCTTCAATCGGATGTGCGCCATGCACACATTCTGTAAAAGAGGGGCAGGATGCACGGTCAGGACGATGGGCCGGCCTTGCCAAAACAGAATGCGGTATTCACACAGCCCGCTAAGGTGCATGCTGTGACGGTTTAATTTACTTTTTAGAAACAGGTTTTTATCCATTATGGACCATTTAGATCAGCTTGAGGCTCAGAGCATTTTCATTCTGCGTGAGGCCTATCGTAAATTGCGTCCTCTGGCCATGTTATGGTCTCTGGGCAAAGACTCAAACGTCATGGTGTGGCTGGCGAAAAAAGCCTTTCTGGGTCGTGTGCCTTTTCCTGTCATGCATGTTGATACAGGCAAAAAATTTCGTGAAATGTACGAATTTCGCGATGAATATACAAAAAAATGGGAGCTTGATCTGCTCCTTGGGGATTGCCCGCCTGTAGAGGAAATGGACCCTTCTCTTCCTCCGGCTGCCCGTTCGGCTGCCCGTAAAACGGCTGGTCTTGCGGCTATGATTGAGAAGCACCGCCTGCAGGGTGTTATTGCCGGCATTCGTCGTGACGAACAGGGCACCCGTGCTAAAGAGCGCGTTTTCAGCCCTCGTGGTGCCAGCCATAAATGGGATATCCGCAATCAGCCTCCCGAGTTCTGGGACCAGTATGCCACCCCGCATGAAGAAGGTATGCATATTCGTGTTCATCCTCTTCTTTCATGGAGAGAGATTGATATCTGGCGTTACATCGAGCGTGAAGGTATCCCGCTGGTCGATCTGTATTTTGCAAAAGATGGTAAACGTTATCGCTCTCTGGGTGATCAGGATATTACCAGTCCGGTTGAAAGTAATGCCTCAACACTTGCTGAGGTTATTGCAGAGCTGGAAACGACACGGACATCTGAGCGTTCAGGCCGCGCGATGGATCATGAGTCTGAAGATGCCTTCGAACGTCTGCGTGTTGCAGGTTATCTCTGATATTTAGTGCGGACAGGAAAGATCATGACCCAGAGCAATACTTTTTCTCACGAAGCAGCAACGCCAATTGTTATTGTTGGCCATGTCGATCATGGTAAATCTACTTTTATTGGCCGGCTGCTGCACGATACAGATAATCTGCAGGATGGTAAGGTCGCCCAGATTATTGAATCATCTAAAAAACGTGGCCTCAAAATTGAGTGGAGCTTTCTGCTCGACTCTTTGCAGATTGAACGTGACCAGGGCGTTACGGTTGATTCAACCCGTATCCCGTTTCATCTGAACAAACGTGAATTTGTTATTGTTGATGCCCCCGGCCACCGTCAGTTTTTGCGTAATATGATAACCGGTGCCGCCGATGCAGAGGCCGCTGTGCTGGTTGTTGATGCAGCCGAAGGCGCTCAGGAGCAGACACGTCGTCATGCAATGCTGCTGCATCTTATCGGCATCAGGCATGTCATCGTTTTGCTTAATAAAGCTGATCTTCTTGATTTTGATCAGAAAAAAATTGAGGCCGTTCAGGAGTCAGTGACTGACCTGCTGGAGAAACTGCATCTGAAAGCTGCTGTTTTTGTTCCGGCTTCTGCTCGTGATGGTGATAATATTGCAGCACGTTCAGAGCGTACACCATGGTACAAAGGTCCGACGCTGACAGAAGCGCTGTCAGCTGTTCCCTCACCTGAATCCCGTAACGAGCTGCCCCTGCGTCTGCCGGTGCAGGATGTTTATCGTTTTGGAGATAAACGCTATGTTGCCGGTCGTATCGAACGTGGTCGTGTTCGCGTTGGTGAAACGGTCATTATTGGCACACAGAAAACACCTGCCCGTATTGCCTCTATCGAAAGCTGGCACACAGCCCCGCAGATTTCTGCCGTTTCAGGGCAGTCTGTCGCTGTAACGCTTGAGCCGGATGTTATCCCCGATCGTGGTGATATTCTGTTTCAGCCCGAGGCATCTCCTGTGAGTGCATCACGCATTAAAGCCCGTCTGTTCTGGCTGCGTCAGGAACCGCTACATGTTGGTGAGAGCTTTAAGCTGCGCCTGGCGACAGCAGAGCATGATGTAACAATTGCATCGATTGACAGTGTACTTGACCTTGAGAACCTGACACAGAACCCTGGCGATGAAGTGCCTGCTGAAGGTTTTGCTGAGGTTACATTTGCCGCTTCAGAAAATATTTTGTTTGACCCTTTTACACCGGGTACCGCTGATGGTCGTGGTGTTCTGGTTGATCGTCAGCAGCGTATCGTTGGCGGTGCACCGCTGATTGGTGCTGCTGCAGTTGCTCAGGGCGAAAATGCTATTCACCCCAGTGCAAGCCGCGTAACACAGGCTGACCGTGCACGTCAGGCTGGTCATCGCAGTGGCGTGTACTGGCTGACCGGGCTTTCCGGCTCAGGGAAAAGTACTCTGGCCCGCGGTGCAGAGGCTCAGCTTTTTGCTCAGGGCCTTAATGTAAGTGTGCTTGATGGGGATACGCTGCGTGCAGGCCTGTGCAAAGACCTTGGTTTTTCAGAAGAAAGCCGGACAGAAAATGTTCGTCGTGCAGCTGAAGTGGCCAGAATTCTGAGTGATGCAGGTCAGGTTGTTCTTGTCGCCCTGATTTCCCCGTTACGTTCTGATCGTGCTCTCGCACAGCAGATTATTGGCTCAGATTTTAATGAAGTCTTTGTTGATGCTGCTCTTTCTGTGTGTGAACAGCGTGACCCTAAAGGGTTATATGCAGCAGCCCGTGCCGGAAAAATTTCAGGTTTCACCGGTATCGATGCGCCGTATGAAGCTCCTGAAAGTCCTGCCCTGCGCCTTGAAACAGCTGACAATGGTGCTGATGCGGGTGTAAAAAAACTGACAGACTTTATTAAAGGCAATGTAGCTCTTGCTGCATCTGCGCGTAAAACTCTGTAGTCACCTGTTTAGTGTCATGGGCTAACGCTTGCTTATGGTAGCCGGAAAAATGAAAAAAGCTTTTGCTCTCTTCTGGCAGGGAGGAGATTCCACCCTGCCCGGCTATCGTCTGTCACTTACTGTGACACTCGTCTGGACCGGTTTTTTTATTATTTTGCCTCTTTTTGCTCTGGCATTGCGTCCCTGGCAAAATGGTTTTGGCATGGTTTTGAACGAGCTGCATGATACACGTATGTTTGCAGCGTTATGGACCAGTTTTTCGAGTGCGGTTGCTGCTGCACTCTTAAATATTCCTCTGGGTTGGTTTCTGGCATGGATGCTGGTTCGCGGTCATCTTCCTGGCCGTAAAATGGCTGATGCTCTGATTGATCTGCCACTTGCTATTCCAACTGCGGTGTCAGGCATTACACTGGCTACGCTCTACAGCCCCAGAGGCTGGCTTGGTGCTCCTCTGTCCAAAATAGGCATTGATGTTGCCTATACCCGCACGGGTATTGTTCTGGCTCTTATGTTTGTTGGCCTGCCTTTTATGGTCAGGACAATTGAGCCTGTTTTAAAAAACCTGCCCCACGAGCTTGAAGAGGCAGCCAGACTTCTTGGCGCCAGACCCCGGCAGGTTATAGGGCGGGTTCTGCTCGCACCCCTTATCCCCACAGTTATAACCGGATTTGGCCTCGCTTTTGCGCGGGGTATGGGCGAATATGGCTCTGTTATTTTTATTGCAGGTAATCAGCCGTTTAAAAGTGAAATAGCACCTTTACTTATTGTCGTGCGCCTGCAGGAGTTCGATTATTCCGGTGCTACGGCTATCGCTCTTATTTTGTTGCTGATTTCTTTTCTGTCTCTGATTTTTGTCGGCGCCGTTCGCAAAAAACTCTCAGTCTGGACATCTGCATCATGACCCGCTTTTTTCTGTGGTGCGCAACCTGGGGGCTGATTGGCCTGGTTTTGCTGATGCCACCAGCTGTTATTCTTGCCGAAGCACTGAGTCATGGCATTATGCCCGCTCTGAAAACGCTTCAGGACCCGGATGGTATCGCAGCGATTGAGCTGACACTTGAGGTGACTGTGGTTGCGGTCGTGCTGAATACGATATTTGGCATTCTTGCAGCCTGGCTTCTGACCCGCTTTCGCTTTCCGGGGCGAGGTTTGTTGCTGGTGCTGGTCGAACTGCCTCTGAGCATTTCTCCTGTTGTTTCTGGTCTGGTCTGGCTTTTGTTGTTTGGTGCGCAGGGCTGGTGGGGTTCTGCACTTGATCGTATGGGGATCCAGATCGCTTTTGCGGTGCCTGGTATCATTCTGGCGACATTATTTGTTACCCTGCCCTATGTTGTGCGCACACTTATCCCATTGATGGAGCAGCAGGGGCGCGACGCTGAAGAGGCCGCAACTCTGGCAGGTGCAGGGTTCTGGCAAATTTTGTTCAGAGTGACATTGCCTGGTGCACGGGTTGCGTTATTTTCTGGTGTTCTCATGACAACAGCCCGTGCAATGGGCGAGTTTGGTGCGGTTTCTGTGGTGTCAGGGCATATCCCGGGACTGACAGAAACAATGCCTTTACATATTGAAAGCCTGTATAATGGTTATCAGACGGTGGCAGCCTTCACGATGGCAGCTTTGCTTGCATTTATGTCGATGACCGTTGTCTTTTTACGTTCACTTCCTGATTTTATGAACCGCACCCGGGAAGATCCCTCATGAGTGTTGTTGTTGAAAACCTGATCAGATGTGCTCCCGGTAGTGAGCGCATATTACTCAGTGATGTGTCATTGTCAGTCGAAAGCGGTGCATTTGTCGCCCTTGTCGGGCCATCAGGTGCAGGTAAAACCACCCTTTTGCGCGCTATCGCCGGCCTTGATAAATATGATACAGGGACTGTTTCCCTGAACGGAGAGACCCTGGCCAGTATTCAGGAGAGAGCGGGAAAAGTCGGTTTTGTGTTTCAGAGCTACGCACTTTTTCCGCATATGACAGTTGCCCGTAACATCAGTTTTGGCCTGGATGTTTTGTCAAAGGCGCAGCGTCCGTCAGCATCTGAGATTTCGGCTCGTGTGCAGGAACTGTTAGACCTTATGCAGATTCCTGATCTGGGTAAGGCTTACCCTTCCCGCCTGTCTGGCGGTCAGCGTCAGCGCGTGGCCCTTGCCCGTGCGCTCGCAACGCGTCCTGATGTGTTGCTGCTTGATGAGCCCTTTGGTGCTCTTGATCCGATTGTGCGCCGTGCAATCAGAACCTGGCTTCGTGCCTTACATGATCAGCTTGGCCTGACAACTATTCTCGTCACTCATGATCAGGAAGAAGCTCTTGAAGTTGCGGATCGTATTGTCGTGATGCAGCACGGGCGTATTGTGCAGAATGCAAGCCCGGCCCAGCTTGATGAAGCACCCGAAACAGCCTTTGTGATGGAGTTTCTGGGAGAAGCCGTCAGTTTCAAAGGTATCATTCAGGCTGATACAGGTCTTTTTATACCTGACGAAGCCGGTGTTTTGCCGTTTGCAACCTCATGTCCTGCCGGCCCGGCAGAAGCAATGATACGACCGTTTGAGATTTTTCCTGAAAATGCAGCAACCGGGGGTAAGGTTGCGCTGGTGCGTCATGGCCGGCGCAATGGTTTTCTGCATTATTCAGCACAGTTGCCTGAGCGTAGTGTGCCAGTATTTTTTCCGGTGCATACAAAGCACCAGTCCGTTTCTGATTCCTGCCAGGGGTTAAATATTGCAGAGGCCCGTCTTTTCAGGAATGGACAGAGGATTGTTTGATTTCACGTAAAAAACTGTTATTATGCAGCATATACTGGCTGTTTTTCGTCAGATAACAGTATTTTATCAACGATATGCCGGCGTGAATTTCTGCCGGCCTGGCTTCAGATGTGTTGTGAGAGTGTGAAATGGACCGTAGAAATAACCGCCGTGACACAGAAGGGTCGAGTGTTCTGACCGCGAACAATCTGCTTGATGGTCGTATTGTCTGGCTGGCGGCAGATGGATCGTGGCAGCCTTTCCTCAAACAGGCCAGAGTGTTTGATAATACTGAAATTGAGCAGATTCTGCCCAAATATCAGGGGCTGGCTCAGCAGGAAGGTCTGGTTGGCATTTATGGGGTGCAGGTCACTCTGACAGATGCGGGGCCGGTGCCTGTGACAACACGTGAAATTATACGTGCTGATGGCCCAAGCACACACCCTCAGTTTGCTCCTTCGGCCTCCTGATCTGCCTGTCTGGATTTTATTTTTCTTCTTCAGTCAAAGTCGGTAAAAAATGCCCCAAACTCCTCACCCTGCCCTGTCTGTCGGGCGCTATTCTTATGATGCTGTTGATAAAGCTTTTTTAAAGCAGCGCATTGCCCAGTTTCGTGATCAGGTGGCACGCCGTATGTCCGGTGAGCTGACGGAAGAAGAGTTTAAACCGCTTCGACTGATGAATGGCCTTTATCTGCAGCTCCACGCATACATGCTGCGTGTTGCTATTCCCTATGGTGTTGTCAGCTCTTCACAGATGCGCACTTTGGCGCATATCGCAGAGCGTTATGACCGGGGATACGGGCATTTTACTACCAGGCAGAACATTCAGTTTAACTGGATTAAGCTTGAAGATACGCCGGAAATTCTTGAGCTTCTGGCCGAAACTGAAATGCACGCTATTCAGACAAGCGGCAACTGTATCCGTAACGTAACGGCAGATCAGTTTGCCGGTGCCGCCAGTGATGAGGTGCTCGACCCGCGTGTATATGCTGAAATTTTGCGTCAGTGGTCTACCCTGCACCCGGAATTCACCTTTCTGCCGCGTAAGTTCAAAATTGCTATTTCAGGCAGCCCAAGAGACCGTGTTGCAGCACGTTTCCATGATATTGGCCTTAAAGCGCATCCTGGCAAAGATGGCCGTACTGTTTTCGAGGTTTATGTCGGTGGTGGCCTTGGGCGTACCCCCGTTGTCGGCGTTAAGCTGTGTGACGACCTGCCTGAAGAACATCTGATCGCTTACCTTGAGGCGATTTTGCGTGTGTATAATGCTTTTGGCCGTCGCGATAATATCTATAAGGCTCGTATTAAAATTCTGGTGCAGGCTCTTGGTGCCGACAAATTCCTTGAGCATGTTAATGCCGAATTCGCTGCGATGGATAAAGCCCGCTACAAACTGCCTGAAAGCGTGGTGGAGGATATCCGTGCCCGTTTTGGTGCTCCTGTTTTTCTGCCTCCTGAAGATGCGGCAGAGAAGCTTGCTCATCAGCGTAAAGCTGACCAGGAGTTTGATGCCTGGGTGCATACCAATACGCATCAGCATAAACAGCCTGGCTATATTTCTGTTACCGTCTCATGCAAACCTCCCGGTGGTATTCCCGGTGATGTGACGGCTGAACAGATGAATGTTCTGGCTGATCTTGCCGATCAGTACAGTTTTGGTGAGCTGCGTATTACACACGTGCAAAACGTTGTGCTGGGCCATGTGCGCCAGGATGCGCTCTATGCGCTATGGAAAACCCTTCAGACCTATGCTCTGGCAACTGCAAATGCGGGCTTTATTACTGATATTATTGCCTGCCCGGGGCTGGATTACTGCTCGCTTGCTAATGCGCGCTCCCTTCCCATCTCTCAGAAAATCAGCGAACGCTTCTCCAGCCCCGAGCTGCAGCGCGAAATTGGCACTTTGCGCCTGAATATTTCGGGCTGCATTAATGCCTGTGGTCATCACCATGCTGGCCATATCGGCATTCTCGGTGTAGATAAACGCGGACAGGAAGCGTTTCAGATTACTCTTGGTGGCGCGTCTGACCAGAGCGAAGTGTCCATCGGGCAGATCCTCGGCTCAGCACTGTCTGAAGATGAAACCGTTGATGCGATTGCACGTATCATTGACACCTATCTTGCCAGCCGTAAGGCCGGTGAGCAGTTTATTGAGACGTGCCGCCGTTTAGGTAATGCACCGTTCAAGGATGCCGTTTATGCCTCTGCTTAAAAATGGTCAGATTCAGGATGATACCTGGGTTGTAGTTTCAGAGCAGGATACTCTGCCATCGGGGGATATCCTTGTACCGCTCAGTCAGCTTGATGCTGGTATCGCGCAGAAAAATGGCAGAGAGGGGCGTCTGGGTGTCGTCCTGGCCTCTGGTGATGAGGTTGAGAGCTTACGGAATTTTGTCTCTCAGCTTGATGCCGTAGAGGTGGTATTTCCTGTGTTTCGTGATGGTCGTGGTTTTACCCAGGCGCGTGCTTTGCGCGAGCATCTCAGGTTTGCCGGTGATATTCGCGCATCTGGTCATATCCTGCCTGACCAGTATGAGTTTTTGCTGCGTTGTGGTGTAACCGATGTTGTTCTGCCTGAAGGGGCTGATGTCGCCGCATGGGAGCGTGCGCATAAAGCCTTTACCGTAGCTTACCAGCCCTCAGTGCAGAACGAACGCGCTGAAGGCTTTGCTTTGCGTCGCCGTCTTTTTTAGAGCTGTCTCATTTCTGACCGGCTCAAAACGCCCTCTGTTAAAGAGGCTTTTTTTCAGAAGGCTCTGACAAATATTGTCAGAGCCTATCTTGGTTTTGCTTTAAAAACAACGAGGTGGAGTTTTGAGGTTACGCCAGAAGCTCACACGTTGTTAACTGGTCAAAATGGTCTGACAACAATTGTTGCTTTCTGGCATGAGATATTACCGCTAACACCAGTAATCTGGTGGTGGGCTGAACCTCAAAACTCACAGCTACGTTTATATGTGCTTATCAGCCGCAATGCTGACGGGCGGATGATTGCTGAAATTGTCCGGCCATGGCGTATCTGGTCCATTGCCGGGTCTTCTGATCGTAAAGGAAAAAATAAAGGGGGCGCAGCGGCTATACGCCGTATGCGCGCATGTTTAAAAAATGGCAGTCTGGTTGCTATTACCCCTGACGGGCCACGTGGTCCTCGTCGTATTGTGCAGCAGGGCACGCTGGCTCTGGCCTCACTGACAGATAAACCGGTGGTGCCTGTGGGTGCGTCCTGCTCTGGTTTTCGTTTAAAATCATGGGATAAAATGTTTTTTCCTCTGCCTTTTGGCCGGGGTGCTTTTGTTTGTGCTGATCCGATTTATCCCGATAGAAAAAATGAAGAAGCAACTCATCAGCTGACCGAAAGTCTGACCAGGCAAATGATGCTGGCGGAAGAAAAAAGATGCCACAGGACAGTATCAGTCTCCTCTGCTTTTTTTCATCCTCTGAAAATTACCCCTTCCTGCCTGTGGTATGGTGCTGCAAGCGTTTTATCACCTGCTTTGCCATTTCTCCTTCGCTGGCGTCAGAGCAAAGGTAAAGAGCTGCCATCCCGTGTACGTGAGAAAATGGGGTTTGCGACATGCTCTCGTCCCAGTGGAAAGGTGATATGGTTCCATGCTGCCAGTGTTGGTGAAGTTGTTTCAGTTTTACCGCTTGTCGAAAGTTGTCTGACATATAATCCTGACTGTCATGCGCTTGTGACAACAGGTACGGTGACAGCTGCTCAGCTTGTCGAAAAAAGAAAAAATACTTTAAAAACAAATAATAATATCATTCATCAGTTTGTACCGTTTGATGTGCCCCGCTGGGGTAAGAGATTTTTGTCTTACTGGCAGCCTCAGGTTGCCGTTTTCACTGAGAGTGAGCTGTGGCCTAATCTCTTCGGCCTGTGTCATGCTAAAAATCTTCCGGTAATCCTGGTCAACGGGCGAATGTCAGAGCGTTCACTGGCCACATGGTCAAAAGCACCTGATGTTATTCGTCGTATGCTTGAGCGGTGTCGCTGGGTTTTTCCGCGCTCGGCGCAGGATAAAGCACATTTTTCCGCCTTTGGCCGTCTGAATTATGGCCCCACAGGCGATATTAAAATGGCCGCCCCGCCTCTGCCTGTTGATGAAAAAGCTTTGCTGCAGGTGAAAAAATGCACTGAGGGGCGTCCGGTTTTTCTGGCAGCCTCCACGCATGAGGGTGAAGAAGAGATCATTTTGCAGGCTGCTGCTCTTGCAAGAAAAAAAATACCACAACTTCTGACAGTTATCGTTCCCCGGCATCCTGAGCGTGGTAATGTTGTTGCCGCTCTTGCCGGGGGGGCGCCACGCCGTTCGATGGGGGCGCTCCCTGACAGCACTACGCCCGTATGGGTGTGTGATACTCTGGATGAGCTGGGTTTGTTTTACCGTGTTTCAGACTGCGTATTTATCGGCAACAGCCTGGAAGAGGTTAAGGGGCATGGTGGCGGGCATAATCCGCTTGAGCCTGCCCGGCTTGATAATGCCCTGGCCACGGGGCCGCTGATCCAAAACTTTACCGATGCTTTTGAAATGCTTGGTCAGAGTGTCACAGTAACGCATTCAGCAGAAAGCCTGGCAGAGTGGGTCATCTCTGTGTTGTCAGACAAACAGGTGATGATGGCGCGTGCGGTCGCCGCTAAAGAAGCTATTGCCGGTCACTCAGGTTTACTGATGACGTTAACAGAAAAAATTATGGCCCTGGTGCAGGCATGAGACAATCGCCTCTTTTCTGGCAAAAACAGCAAACAGGCTGGCAGTCATTACTGCTTTCACCTTTAGCCTGGGGCGTTAAGCTCATTGCCGCAGGAAAAGAGAGGCAGCGCAGTTTTAAGGCTTCTGTGCCGGTTTTATGCTGTGGTAATATAACAACCGGAGGCACCGGTAAGACAACAGTCGTAATCGACTTTGCTGTTCGCTTAAAAAATAAAAATATTACCCCGCATATTTTACTGCGTGGCTACGGGGGCAAACTCAAAGGGCCTGTTCAGGTTGATCTGACACGTCATACAGCTGAAGATGTAGGGGATGAAGCACTGCTGCTCGCAGCAGTAAGCCCGACATGGATCGGTGGAAACCGTGCTTTATCAGCGCGTGCGGCCGTGGCCCGTGGTGCACAGTGCCTGATTATGGATGATGGTTTTCAAAACTTTACCCTCCATAAAGATTTTTCTTTGCTGATTATTGATGGTGCGGCAGGCTTGGGCAACGGACAGGTTCTTCCTGCCGGTCCGTTGCGGGAAAGTCCGCAGAGGGCACTGTCACGTGCTTCTGCGATTATGATAATTGGTGAGGATAAGACAGGCTTTCTGTCACGTTATGCAGGCAGTTTTCCGCCAGAAAAAATCATACAGGCGGGTTTGCAAACCTGTTTTGCTGACAGCATTGCGCTGAGAGATAAAAACTGTATTGCTTTTGCCGGTATAGGTCGGCCTGGTAAGTTTTTTGACAGCCTGGCGAAGGCTGGTATCCTCCTGGTGAAAACCATATCTTTTGCTGACCATCATTTTTATAAAACTGCAGAGCTTGAGTGTTTGCAGGCTCTGGCGAGTGAACATCAGGCGCAGCTTGTGACAACGCCTAAAGATTATGCCAGATTACCGGAGTTTTTTCGCTCCGTTGTCAGCGTAACAGATGTGGAGCTGGTCTGGCAGGATGATGCAGTGCCTGAGAAAATTTTGCATACACTCATGCCGGAGACAGGCTTGTGAGCTTTTTTAATAAAAAAACGGCTCTGATGAAAGCTGAGGCTCTGCTTTGCTCTGTTGTGCTTGCATGCCTGAAAAAAGCAGGTCCTGTGAGGGCTTCAGACATAGCCGGAAAATTTTGCCGGCTTTTTGGTCCGTTTCTGCCCCCGTCAAAAATTGCTGACCGTAATTTGCAGATGGCTATGCCTGAGCTGACATCAAAGCAAAGGCAGGACATTATTCGTGGAGTATGGGAAAACCTTGGGCGTACTGCTGGCGAGTTTCCTCATCTTTCCACACTCAGAGAAAATACGCCTGAGGGGCAGCCTGGTTATGAGGTGCAGGGAGTTGAGCATCTGAAGGCACTGGCTCAACATCAGGGGCCTGTTCTGTTTGTCTCAGGCCATATAGGAAACTGGGAGATGCTGCCCCCGGCGGTTGCACGCTACGGCACTCCTTTTGCTTCGTTTTACAGAGCGGCGGGCAACCGGAAGGTTGATGCGATGATCCGTTCTTTGCGTGATGCCGCGATGGGCCCCGACCCTGTGCCATTATTTGCTAAGGGAGCTGAGGGCGCCAGGGCGGCTTTACGTTATGTGGCAAAAGGTGGCAGGCTGGGCATGCTGGTTGATCAGAAAATGAATGACGGCATAGAAGCGCGCTTATTTGGTCTGCCGGCTATGACGGCCCCTGCACTGGCCAGTATGGCACTTAAATATCGTTGCCCGGTTATTCCGGGGTATGTTGTGCGTCTTGGCCCTGCCCGTTTGCGTATTGTGGTTGAGCCGCCCATGGTTTTGCCGCAAACAGGCGATAAACAGCAGGATCTGGCAACATTAGTGCAGATGATTAATGACCGCCTTGAAAGCTGGGTAAGACAAAAGCCTGAAAGCTGGTTGTGGTTACATCGGCGCTGGCCTAAATCGTTATATCGTAAAACACGCTGAGACAGATCCCAGCTGAATTTATATGTCGGAGTGCATGGTATGTCTTCTGTTCTGAGCCCCTCTGTTGCTTATCGTCTGGAGGCAGCGCGCGCAGTTGTAAGTGATGCAGCTCGCCTTGCTATGTCGATGCGCCCTCCTTCAGGCGGGCCGGTTGCAACGCAGAAATCTGCCCAGGACTGGCTGACAGAGACTGACGGTGCCGTTGAGGCCTTTATTGCAGAGCGGATGAAAACGTTATTCCCTGATGATGGTTTTCAGGGGGAGGAAGAAGGTGTCGTACGTGCCGGTGCTCTGCGCTGGGTTGTCGACCCGATTGACGGGACATCAAACTATGCGCGTGGTCGCAATCGCTGGTGCGTTTCTCTGGGGCTGCTTGAAGGTGATGAGCCAGTTGCCGGCGTGATAGAGGCGCCTGCTCTGGGTGAAGTATATACAGCGCTGCGAGGACATGGAGCATTTCTTAACGGCAGGCGCATTCACGCTTCTTCGGTTAAAGATCCGGCCAGTGCCATGATTGAAATGGGCTGGAGTAATCGCGTTCCCAAAGATGTTTTTATTGAAAAAACTGACGCCATTATGGGGCTGGGTGCTATGCCTCGCTCAGGCGGGTCCGGCGCTCTGGCACTGGCAGATGTCGCCTGTGGTCGTCTCGATGGGTATGTCGAGATTGTTATTAACTTATGGGATGTTGCCGCTGCCCTGCCTTTGCTGGCTGAAGCGGGAGCCTGCGTTTCTCCCTTCCTGAAAACAGGCGGGTTAACCGGTGCAGCAACTATTCTGGCTGCGGCACCTCATATTGCCCGCCCTCTTTCTGAGGCAGTGAATATTCCTCTTGAATAAGAGGTTACAGTTTATCCTCTCTCTGTTAGCTTAATAAAATCAAAGGAAAAACACACCAGATGTTTTTCTGCCCGGGTATATGGAGATCATAATTATGCGGTCAGTTCGTCGTTTTTCTGCTTGTGCTTTAGCTGTCGGTGCAGTGGCCCTTTCCGGCTCTTCTCCGTCCCATGCGAGCGCAGCTCAGGATTATCAGACACTGGTTGATAAAGCCGCTCTGACTGTTCAGGATATTTTTCTTGGGGTGAAGCCGACCAGTGCTGTTGCGGTTGATCTGGCAAAAGCGCGTGCTGTCATGATCTGCCCTTCAATTTTCAGAATGTCAGTCGTGTTCGGTGGCTCTGGCGGTGGTTGCGTACTGCTGGCACGTGATGCCCGGGGCTCATGGTCTGATCCGGCATTTTATACAATGAGCTCCGGATCTTTTGGTATTCAGCTGGGCATTCAGAACTCTCAGACGATGTTCTTTATTATGACAGATCGCGGGCTGCAGGCTCTGCTTGACAGTCAGTTTCAGTTTAATGCGAATGCCAGTGCAAATTTTGCAACGATCAGCACGAATGCTGAAGCAGGTAATGCCGGAGCCAGAAATACTGACATTTATGTTGCACAGAAATCGCAGGGAGCTTTTGCCGGAGTTTCAATCGGTGGCAGCAAGCTGAAAGTAAACAGCGATGCAAACCGGCAATATTATAAACAGGTTGTTGGCCCGGAAGATATTCTCATTACAATGAGAGTTAATAATCAGGGTGCCGATCCGCTGCGAAGTGTACTGATGCGTTACAGCAAGCTCGCAGGCGTTAAGCAGGCGACATCGGCAGTGAAGGCCTCTGCTGCGGCTTCAGATGCAGTTGTATCTGACACAGTGCCTTCTTACTCAGCATCTAAAGGTGTTGGCACGGTAAAAAGTGAATCTTTGTCTCCGGCTAAGTAGCCTTTAACGCATAAAGGGTTTTTTCTTTTAACTGAAAAAACCCTTATTTTCTTTTATTTCGATAATAATTTTCAACATTTTTATTATGCTCTTTAAGGTCATTCGTAAAATTATGACCTCCCTCACCTGTTGCCATAAAATACAGGTCTGAACTTTTTGCCGGATGCGCTGCAGCATAAAGAGAGGAAAAACCAGGTGAGCAGACAGGCCCGGGAGGCAGCCCTTTATGCAGATAAGTATTATAGGGACTTTCGATCTGTAAATCAGCATGTGTTAAAGGCCGGTCAAGTGGCTCCAGTCCATTAGTAAGAGCAAAAATCACGGCAGGGTCAGTCTGTAGTTTCATCCCCTTGTGCAGGCGGTTAAGGAAAACACCAGCGACCTTAGAGCGTTCAGACGGCACAGAAGTTTCTTTTTCGATAAGAGATGCCAGAGTGATCAGCGCATTTTTGTCCGGTATTTTTTCATCTGCCTCGCGATCTTCCCAGATTTTCTCTACGGCGTGGGTCATAGCCTCCTGAGTGCGTTTCAGAAGTTCATCACGAGAGGTATTGCGCAGGTAAAGATAGGTCTGAGGCAGTACACTCCCTTCTCCTGGTCTTGCTATATGTCCGCTCAGAAAAGAGGCGTTATTAATTAATGCCTGTATCTGTGCTGCTGATAAACCTTCCGGAATTGTCAGCTTATGCATAATAGGGCGGCCATGACGTAAAACAGAAAGTGTTTGTTTTATAGAAGCATGGGCAGGGAAAAGAAGTTCTGCAGCGTGTAGCTGACCGTCTTTTTTTGTAAGGAAAATAAAGAAAGAGGTCAGGCGTGCATAGAGGGCCCCCTGAGGGATAACGCCTTCATGCTGCAGTGTATTAATAATGCGGGCGTGATCGCCATGATGTACCAGTACTGCGGTGTCCTGTCTTAGTGGACCTGGTACGACATATGCTTTTTTAAGCAAAAAAAATGTGCCTCCTGCTCCGGCAAGGAGCAGAAAGCACAAAAGGACGAAAAATTTACGCATTAGTTTTTAATTTCCGGCAGAAATAAAAAACTTTATCAGACGCGACGTACAATCAGACTGGCATTGGTGCCACCAAAGCCAAAGCTGTTAGAAAGTGCCACATCAATTTTTCTTTGCTGCGCAGCATGAGCTACCCGATCGATCACACTCTCACGAGATGGATTATCGAGGTTCAGTGTAGGTGGGGCAACATTGTCACGAATGGCAAGCATGCTGAAAATCGCTTCGATAGCGCCAGCTGCACCCAGCAGATGCCCGGTTGCTGATTTCGTTGATGACATAGCCAGAGACCTGGCAGAATCACCAAACAGACGCTCAACAGCTTCAAGCTCAAGATCATCTGCCATGGTTGAAGTGCCATGAGCATTAACATAGTTGATATCAGAGGCTGTGATATCTGCACTTTTCAGGGCCGCAGTCATAGCGCGGAAAGCACCATCATGCCCTTCTGCCGGTGCTGTAATATGATAAGCATCGCCAGACATGCCATAGCCGATAACTTCAGCATAAATTTTTGCACCGCGGGCTTTGGCGTGCTCGTATTCTTCGAGCACAACAACCCCGGCACCCTCTCCCATTACAAAGCCATCACGGTCTTTGTCCCATGGACGGGATGCCTTCTGAGGCGTGTCGTTGAAACTGGTTGAAAGCGCTTTTGTTGCACAAAACCCTGCAATGCCTAATTTACAGACAGCAGCTTCCGTGCCGCCTGCAACCATTACATCAGCTTCGCCCAGAGCAATGATTTTAGCAGCATCGCCAATAGCATGTACACCTGAGGCACATGCTGTTACCACAGCGTGGTTAGGTCCTTTAAAGCCATATTTAATAGAAACATGACCTGAAACCAGATTAATCAGAGCAGATGGAATAAAGAAAGGTGAAACGCGGTTAGCGCGACCTTCTGCAACCTGTAATGATGTTTCATAAATCGTCTGAAGACCACCAATGCCTGAGCCGATCATTACACCTGTTGCGCAACGCTCTTCTTCAGTTGATGGTACCCAGCCGGAATCCTGAACAGCTTCTGTGGCCGCAATCATCCCCATACAGATGAAACGGTCCATTTTACGCTGGTCTTTGGTGGAAATCCACTCAGAGAGAGTTAATTTCCCCTCTGCGGCTGGCCCTTCAGGCACTTCACCAGCGACATGACAGGGAAGACCGGCAGGATCAAATGCGCTGATCTGAGCGATACCGCTTTCACCAGCAATCAGACGAGACCATACGTTCTCTACGCCGAGGCCCAGAGGCCCCACAATGCCCATGCCTGTAACGACAACGCGTCTACGGTCCTTGGCTGAATGTCGCAAATGAAATGGCTCCACATTTAAATAATTAATGTGGTCCCTCAACAGATCAGAGGGACCCTCTTAAAGACCTGAATAAGCTAATACTTATTTCAGGCAGCTTTTTGTTTTTCGATATAATCGATCGCATCTTTTACTGTTGCGATTTTTTCAGCTGCATCTTCAGGGATTTCGACATTAAAAGCTTCTTCGAAAGCCATTACCAGCTCAACGGTGTCGAGGCTGTCTGCACCCAGATCGTCAATAAAAGACGCTTCAGGTGTTACTTTGCTCTCTTCAACGCCAAGATGTTCAACGACGATTTTCTTAACTTTGTCAGCGATTTCGCTCATTTGTATCTATTTCCTGTGTGCCCAATATATAATTGGGACTGGTTATCCGAACCTAAAGCGGTCCGTCGTATCCTGATGCAACTTACGGTCTGAGCCTTAACGCTCATAGCCACGCAAAACAAGAGTGCCGGCCCATAGCATGTTTTTTATACACAAGCCAGTATCAACCACTCAAAATATATTCCAGATGGTTTCATGCAAGAACATCATATATGTCTACCTGGCATATTTGAAAAAAAAAAGCACGATTTCTATGGGCTGTTATCTGAAAGTCAGAGCATTGCCATGCCGCCGTTGACGTGTAGTACAGCGCCTGTCACCCATCTGGCCTCATCAGAGCACAGATAAAGTGCTGCTGCTGCAATATCCTTTGGCTCACCGAGCGTTCCCAGCGGAATTTTTGCCAGAAGTTTTTCTTTCTGGGCATCCGTCAGTACACTTGTCATCGGGGTATCAATAAAGCCCGGGGCAATGACGTTAACCGTCACACCGCGTGAGCCGACTTCCTGAGCAAGAGATTTGCTCATGCCGATCAGACCAGCTTTGGCGGCAGAGTAATTGGCCTGACCAGGATTGCCTGTTGCGCCCACGATTGAGGCAATATTGACAATGCGTCCTTTTCTTTTGCGGAGCATACCTTTCAGGGCAGCACGGCATAAACGGAAAGGAGAAGACAAATCGAGATTAATCACCTGATCCCATTCTTCGTCCTTCATGCGAATGGCAAGATTATCGCGTGTCAGACCGGCATTATTGATAAGAATATCAACAGGAGCCCCTGCGGCTTCTTCAGCGCGGGCAATCAGAGTGTCGGCTTCTTCGGGGGAGGAAAGATTAGCGACAACGTAGCTGGCGCGGCGGTCACCCAGCATTTCTGCGTGCGTCTGTAAAACCAGTTCACGCGTGCCGGTAAGAACAACATGAGCGCCATGCTCATGGAGTGTTGTTGCAATAGCGCTGCCTATACCACCTGTCGCGCCGGTGATCAGAGCAACTTTTCCTTCCAGATTAAACATATTCTGCAATTTTCCTCTTATAATTAACGTGTTTTATTAAAGTGTTTTCAGAAAATTTTCTATATCAGCCGGTGTGCCGACGGAAAGAACAGATGATTCGCTGCTGATCCGGCGAATCAGCCCGGAGAGCACTTTGCCTGCTCCGATTTCAATAAAAGACTCAACGCCGGCAGATACCATATTTTCCACACTTTCGCGCCAGCGAACCTGCCCGGTGACCTGGTTGATCAGGTTTGTACGAATTGTTTGAGTATCCGTTTCCTGCTCGGCGGTGACGTTAGCAATAACAGGTACGACCGGTGGCATAACAGGGGCTTTAGCCAGAGCTTCAGCCATCGTTTCCTGGGCCGGACGCATCATGGAGCAATGAAACGGGGCTGAGACGGGCAGTTTCAGAGCACGTTTAATTTTCATTTCTTTCGCTATGAGAATGGCTTTCTCAATGCCGTCAGTCTGCCCTGAAATAACAGTCTGCCCGCCACCATTATCATTTGCGATTTCAACAATTCCGTCACTGCTTGCAGCTTTACAGATTTCTCTTACCTGCTCAGGGGTTGCGCCAATAATAGCAGCCATAGCACCCTCACCTGCCGGTACGGCTTTCTGCATAGCCTGACCACGAAGGCGCAGCAAACGTGCCGTCTCTGCTATGTTCAGTGAGCGTCCGGCGGCAAGTGCTGCATATTCTCCCAGTGAGTGCCCCGCCAGAAAAGTGGCTTTCTTTTTAAGGTCAAGACCACCTTCAGTTTCAAGGACCCGTAAAACAGCCATTGAAACAGCCATAAGGGCTGGCTGTGCATTATCTGTTGCAGTTAAAGTTTCGGCCGGTCCCTCAAAGATGACCTTTGAAAGCTTTTCGCCCAGAGCCTCATCAACTTCCTCAAAGACAGCGCGGGCTGCGGGAAAAGCGGCTGCAAGGTCAGCACCCATGCCAACTGACTGGCTGCCCTGCCCCGGAAAAACAAAAGCATAAACGGTCATAGTCTTTTTACTTTGCTCAAAAATGGATGGTATTTGTTATGGAAGCGAAGACCTTCGCATAGCATTGCCTCTGATATTATAGAAGATGATATCAGAGGCGTTGCTTATGACGGAGCCTGAAGCAGTACGCGGTTGAGACTTTCAAGAACGGAGAAAGTTTCACGCCATACTGTCTCGAATTTAGTGTCAGGAACGCCCCGGGCTGCAAGAATCTGTGCAATGTCACCGACAGACCGAACGCCATCAATTAAAGGTAAAATACCACGTGCCTGAGGCGGAAGAGCGATGGGAACCACCAGCGTACCAAAGGAAAATGGTAATATATGATCAGGCGTCATTTGCATCGCGAGTTCTGTACCGGGGATTTCTCTCATGACCGGCACAGAATCACGGGCCATAAAATCCGGTGGCACTGTCGGGTTAGTATTTTTTACGACATAGGCAACATGAGTGGCCATGTTCCCTGCGAGAGATTCGGCAAGAGCCGCCTGCTCTCTGAAGCTGAGAGAAGAGATGACAGTGCGTAATTTTGCGTCGGGCAGGAAGAGCGATGGATTATAACGCGCAGGCTCAAGCAGGCATGCTGTTTTCAGACCGGCGTTGTCGATCAGATCAAGAAACCTGGGCGCGGTATAAGCGCGGTCTCTCGGGTTGAGGAGGAGATCATACAAGCCAGCATCACCACCGCTCAGATGATCGCCGAAATTACCATTCTGGCGGAGCCAGGCGGTTGCCGGCAGATAACGCATAACGCGGCGTGCAATGTCCAGCCGTGTTTTTGGCGCGTCGCTTACAGGTGCAAGCTGTTGCAACGCATCCTGCAGCATATAAACCCCCGTTCGGCCATAAGGTGCATAGACCATAAGGCCCATGCCGCCATCAGCAGCAAGGGAGTTATTCAGTATTTGTAACGCGGCTTCAGGGTCAGGAAGATGGTGGAGCACACCGCAGCAGTCGATATAGTCAAACAGCCCGAGATTAAGAGAGGGAATCTGATCTATCGAAGCCTGAATGAAGCGGATATTTGTAAGTTTTCGCTCTGCCGCCCGTGCTTTTGCTACAGATAACGCTTTATCGGAGCGGTCAAGACAAAGCACCTCACCCGAACGGTCAGTACGTGTCATGTGTGTCGCAAGCATAATGGCGGCATCACCTGTGCCACATCCCGCGATCAATACGTTCAGTGGGGTCGTGCGTGGTCGCCTCGCTTTGAAAACCCAGTAATCGATTTCTCTGAGGTGACTGGGGCTGCCAATCAGCAGCCTTTTTCGTTCGTCCAGTGGGTTGCGCTCAGGGTAAGGATAAGACTCATACTGTGCAGCCAGACTATTGTCGCGCTCATCAGTTGTGTTGTGTTGTGACAAGGTCCGCTCCCCTTTTAGCGCGGAATCAGTTTGCCACGCTGCCATGCCTCAGCCGCTTCATCAGCAGAGAGACCCTCTGTGCGCATGGCGTAATCCATGGCGCTGATGATTTTAGTGCTGAGCATAAGTTCATCAAGTTCGTCGCGCAGGTCAATATCCATTTCTTCAGCGAGGCCCGGGCGAAGCAGCATATGGGCAGCTTTATTCTGAGGAAGAACGTTTTTTGGCTCATCAAGGGATGACAGGCTGGCCTGATGAAGGAGGAAGCACGGATCGGTCAGAATCATGAGGGACGCGGTATTGTTATCTAACGCGTCTGCGAGAGCTGAAAGAGCCTGATCGTCTGGCATGCTCTGCAGGGTGAAACCGGCTTCATTCAGGTTATATGCGGTAATAATTTTTTCGGCCTGCTGGCGCAGGGAATCCTGTACAATAATCGTGCGAGAGAAAGGAATTTCTTTTTCTGTCAGGTCGTTAAGCGACGCAAACCCTGAGTTGCTGTCTGGCAGATAGCAGCGCGTGCCAGGCTGAAATAAATTGCCAAGCTGCGTTACACCATTTGTAATCAGGGCGTCATCAGCTCCTGGCAGCCAGGCAGAGATATACAGATCAATTTCGCCATCGCTGAGCATCTGTCCGAGAATATCTTTAGGACCAATTGTGACTTCAGGTTCAATATCATGCGCTTCAATGACGCGGATAATGGCCGCTGCAGTCGCTTCATGTATCGTGTTTTCCGGATGAGCGAGCGTAAGAGTGGTTGTCATTTCAAGGGTTCCCTGGCAGCACAGCTAAGATTAAAGTTGTTGCAGCAGCAGAAAGCCCTTGATGCAATCCCTTAAAATAAGTTTCTGCCCTTAATATGCAGTAAAGCGACAGAAAATAGTGAAAACTATACCGGCAGAGCCGGTATCAGCCTGCTGCAACAATTTTTTCCTGACGTGGCAGCACGGGGCGGATCATCAGCAGGGCGTCTGCAAAAGAAGAAAACTGACCGAGTGAATTTTCCCGTATGGCATCGACCACGACCCATTTATTGCCAAGAGAGAAAATTTTATAAGCCGGATCAGCGGTCTCGCGCACCCATACAACGACATATTCAGACGATGAGCCTGCACGTTTCTCGGTCGAAGAAAATACATCTGCATCACACAGGCCCATTGGCAGGCCGGCTTCGAGCCAGCGTGAAAGATAGTCGCGGTGATGAGGGAGGATTTCCAGCTGGAATGGAAGTATCTGGCAGGCGGACGATGCTTCGTTCGTGTGCAACATAATCTTACATCCTGTCATTACATTATCAGAGGCGCTGTGTTGCCTCTGTTTGTATCGGATGCAGATCCGGACCGCTACGGTAAAGTTTCTTTTTCGCCTCCAAAAGAGGCAGAAAAGAACCTGAGTTGCACAAAAAACACACCACCTTGAGTGGAAAGTAAAATAATTGCCTAAAAATTAATCAATAGTCTATTTTTTAGGCTTTCATATTAAAATTTCGCAGAGATCATGACAGAGCCGTAGTTAAACAGGCCTGAGCGCGCTCCTTTAAACTGCTGAGTCTGCCATACCTGGCTGTAAGAAACACGAAGGCCGTAAAACATAACGGCCAGACCGGCGTGAATTTCACCAACATCCCACCGTTTATCAACGTGCAGAGAGTTGCTGCGCATTGTATTGCCCTGAAGGCTGGCATCATAGGCAACAGCCTGCCCTGTTACGCCGCCAAAGACGTACCATGCAAAGGGACGCGTTGCTTTATAGGCATCTGTTCCGTCTGTACCTGATGCAGTGATAGTAGGAACGCCGAAGTCACTGTTTAGTCCCTGACCGATGCGAATCATGTCGCCGATTTTGCCATAAATCTGAAAATCACCGGCTGCGGCCGCAACTGATGGCAGGGTGTCCATCTCAATGCCGTAGACTTTGACAATTGGCAGGCGCCACACCCGACCAGCCTGAACCTGGAAGATGATCTGATTTTGCAGCTGATGACTCCAGCCTTTGTTGGTTGTGTCGCCAATCATGTTGTGAAAGCCGTTCTGAACCTGTCTGGCCAGAGAGGCTGGTCCCATAACGCCAGCCTGAATACCAAAAACGCTGCGGGATAAATCGGTATCGTTGATGAGATTGATTGTTCCCAGCAAGACGCCGCTGTAGGGGCGTGTGCGTAACAGACTGTTATGTGGCTGCCCGGGTGCCCAGGGGCTGCGAACCTGTGTGTCACTTGGGGTGAAGATCAGCTGCTGTATACCCATGCTGATTCGCTGCACACCTTCACCCAGAATGGCTTTGTTGATTTTCGCAATAGGAGCGGGAAGCGTATCTGTGCCCGATGTCCAGTTTATGCGCAGGCCACTGGTATAATACTGATCGGATGTACCTTTCAGAGTTGAGACCGCATCGTTCTCACCCTGGACAGTCCATGTCCCTGTTTTATCCTGTAAAGGTGTGGCATGCGCGCTTTTCGCAGCACTGACGCTTATAAAGAGGCACCCTGTCAGCAGGAGAGTCTTTGTGGCTTTATGCCGGAGCGCAGAAGGGGCGGCGATGGCGGGCATTATCACTCTCTTTGATTTTTAATACAGCAGGATATCAGCAAGGACTCCTTATTAATTGAAAATTATGTGCCAGGTAAAGCTGCTATTTGCCTTACTGATGCGCATACTCCGCAGCTGGCCGCTAAGTTTTTAAGGTTTTTTTCACGTTTTTGTGAGTATCTTTACAAAGATGATGCAAATCTTTTGGTTTTCGTGCTTTCCTGTAGCGGCGTTGCGGTTAGTTATGCTAGCGTTGACGCGAGGAAGTTATTCCAAAGGGTGTATGTCGTGCAGTTCATGGTCAGTTTTATAAAAATGATGCCGGAACCTGCACTGCCGTTTGGCAAGCTTTCCGTTTTTCAATATCTGGAGAAGGTAAAACCTGTCTCCATGTTCCAGGATCAAGACCGTTGAGAAGTAACAGGACCGACCGCAGCTCTCGTTCTCCGCGCCGCGGCGGATTTGACGATGATTTTATGTCTGCACCGCCAGCATCATATGGCGAGCGCCCTTCCTTTGGTGACCGTGGGGGTTTCGCTCCCCGCAGACCAGCTGGTGGTGGTGGCCCGCAGGTTATTGCCTCTGGCGCAGAGATTGGCGCTATAGTCAAATGGTTTAACAATGAAAAAGGCTACGGCTTTGTTGAGCTGTCTGACGGTTCAGGCGATGTGTTCCTGCATGCCAATGCCCTTTCTCAGATCGGCCATGACGGTGTAAATCCAGGTGCAACTCTGGTTGTGCGTATTGGTCAGGGCCCTAAAGGTCGTCAGGTTGCAGAGGTTATCTCTGTTGACGAAAGCACAGCGACAGCACAGGAAGCGTCAGATCGTCCACGCGGCGGTTTTAACGCAGGTGGTGGTAACCGCGGTGGTTTTGCCCGTGCGCCTCGCCCGGCTCCGGATATGTCGCATGCAGAAGAAGTGCGCGGTACTGTTAAATGGTACAACTCCACAAAAGGTTTTGGCTTTATTACACCTGATGGCGGTGGCAAGGACATTTTTGTTCACGCTTCAGCCCTTGAGCGTTCAGGTCTGACCAGCCTTAATGAAGGACAGTCAACCCACGTTAAAGTTGTTCAGGGTCAGAAAGGCCCGGAAGCAGCTCAGGTTGACCCTGCCTGATTTTTCTGAGTAATCAGAATGAAAAGCCCCGCTTTATGCGGGGTTTTTTATTGGTCAGATTTTATAAAAAATGACTGAGCCCAGGAGAGGGAACTCCTCAGTAGTCTCCCCTGCCCTTGTCACGTAAAACCCGAGCCTTATTTCGTTGCCAGTCACGCTCAGCAATAGCATGGCGCTTATCGACATTTTTCTTGCCTTCACCAAGGCCAAGAGTGACTTTGGCAACACCTCTTTGATTGAAATGAATATCCAGCGGCACCAGAGTGGCGCCCTCTTTGGCAACAGCGCCAAGGTATTTTTGTACCTGCTTGCGGTGCAGCAGCAGCTTGCGAGGGGCCTTCGTATCAAAACGCGAGAGTACTCCTCCCTGATACTCCGGGATATAGCTGTTAAAAAGCCACAGCTCACCGTCACGCTCGCCTGCATAGGCCTCTGTAATTGTTGCGCGCCCAAGGCGTAAACTTTTTACTTCAGCGCCTTTAAGTACCAGGCCAGCTTCAACTGTCTCTTTAATGGCATAGTTGAAGCGCCCTTTACGATTCTGCGCGGCGATGCCGTGTGAGATCATCGCGCTTTTACGAGGTTTCTGGGCCATTAGCTGAGTAATCCGGTATCCATAAGTGCTTGTTTAACCTTTTGACGTGAGGTTTCTGTCAGGGGGGCAAGCGGCAGACGAGTCGTTTCGCCTGCCAGTCCGAGAAGGCTGGCAGCGTATTTTACAGGTGCGGGATTGCTTTCACAGAACAGTGCATCATGAAGTGGCAGCAGCTTATCCTGTAAGGCAATGGCTTCATCTGTTTTATTATGTTGCCATGCTTTTTGCACCGCAGCGCATAAAGCAGGAGCAATATTGGATGTCACACTGATGCAGCCATCCCCGCCGGCAGCAAGGAAGGCAACTGCTGTGCCATCTTCACCTGAGAGCTGGTTAAAGGGTTTGTCGATGGCACGGCGGAGCTGAAGGGGGCGCAGAAGGTTAGCTGTTGCGTCCTTTACCCCGGTGATATTGCCATGTTTCGCCAGGCGGGCAAACGTCTCAACGCTGATTTCAACGACAGAACGACCAGGAATGTTATAGAGGATAACAGGAATGGAAATGGCGTCAGCAATTGCTGTGAAATGCCGGTAAAGACCTTCCTGCGTAGGTTTGTTATAGTAAGGCGTAACAACAAGAGCAGCAGAAGCCCCGGCTTTCTCTGCATGTCTGGCCAGGTCAATAGCTTCAGCTGTGCTGTTCGAGCCTGCTCCGGCAATAACGGGTACCCGTCCGCCTGCAATTTTGATGGTTCGCTCCACCACGGCATGGTGTTCGTCATGCGAAAGTGTCGGGCTTTCACCGGTTGTGCCCATAGCACATAACGCCGAGGTGCCTTCTTTGACCTGCCAGTCCACCAGCTTTTCCAGAGAAGGAAAATCAAGGCTTCCGTCTTGATTCATGGGAGTAATAAGGGCCGTAACTGAGCCGGTAAAGCGTGTATGAGACATAATCTGTCAGCTGTCCTGGGCGGTGGTGGTGGTGCGTGTCGTACCAGAAGTGATATCGGTAATTTCCCGGCGGAAGGGCGACTGGGCATAGACACCCAGGATATTTGACTCGCGGGAGAAAAATTCAAGCTCGGCAATAGCCTTTGAAAGTGAGGGACTTTCAGGATGCCCCTCTACATCCATCAGAAAGCGCGTCGCAGCAAAATCCCCTGGCGACATGTAGCTTTCAAGGCGGGTCATATTAATGTTGTTGGTCGCAAAGCCTCCCAGCACTTTATAGAGTGCGCCGGGAATATTTCTGACGTTAAAAATAAGCGTAGTCATAATATTTTTAGCGTCAGCTGCTGGCCGGGCTGCTGTTTCCGAGACGATATAGAATCGTGTTGTGTTGTGTCGGGCATCTTCAACATTATGCTTCAGAATAGTCAGCCCGTTGAGTGTGCCTGCCAGCTCTGACGCTACGGCAGCCTCCTCCGGGTTGTTCCATGCAGCAACCATTTCTGCAGCGCCGGCAGTGTCAAATTCCACAACCGGCGTGAGTTTATAGTCGTGCAGCAGTCCCATGATCTGCCCCATAGCGACAGAATGCGTGTGAACTCTCTTGATATCTTCTATCTTTGTGCCTGGAACAGCGAGTAAGCAGTGCTCAACACGCTGAAAATGCTCGCCAATAATTGAAAGGCCGGCATTAGGCAGCAACGTATGAATGTCAGGAACCCGGCCTGCCAGGCTATTTTCGCATGCCAGCATAGCCTGCTCTGCCCGCCCCTGGTGCACGGCGTCAATGGCTTCGGCAAAGGTTTTGCATGGCAGAGTAATCCATCCCGGTCGGGCTGCGCGGCAGGCCAGATCGGAATAAGCGCCAGGACGCCCCTGAAAAGCTATCGTATTTTTTGTCATGCTATGCCGTTACCCAGTTCTTTGCGGGCCCGCTCAAGGTCTTCGGGGGTATCTACACCAAAGGGAGCATGAGAGATATGCCCGCAGCCAATGCATAACCCGGCTTCAAGGGCGCGAAGCTGTTCGAGTTTTTCACGTTTTTCCAGGCCGGATTCGGGCAGGCTGATAAAATGCCTCAGTGCCTCTCTGCGCCATCCGTACACGCCGACATGATGCCAGAATACACCTTCGCCCCACGGAATAACATTGCGGGAGAAATAAAGAGCGAGTGCGCTGGTGGCATTTTCGCGAAAGTTACAGGCCACTTTAACGACAGAGAAAGCTGTTTTTTCTTCATCTGAAGTAATGGGAGCGACAAGTGTACCAATATCATAAGCCGGGTTGTCCATGACCCGGGCCAGTGTGTGCAGGTGCTCAGGGGCAAATGTTGGCAGATCCCCCTGCAGATTAATAATCAGGTCATGGTTGCCGGCAGGGTCCACCAGCTGGGCTGCATGCCAGGCTCTGTCTGAGCCCGATGGCAGTTCAGGAGGAGTCAGACACGCCTGACCACCGGCGTTGATGACGACATCACAGATTTCCTGGTCAGCTGCGGCAACAATGACGGGACCGATTCCTGCCGCCTGTGCGGCTTCCATGACATGCAAAACCATCGGCTTCCCGGCAATATCAGCCAGTGGTTTGCCCGGTAAGCGCGTAGAGGCAAGCCTCGCAGGAATGATGACAAGAGGTGATGTCATCGGCTTGCTCGATATTCAGCCACAGATTATAGCCTTGAATTAAGCAGTGAATACTGGACCCGCAGCAGGATGCGGAGCGGACGCCTCAGAATGAAGCGGTTTGCAGTCTAGAAAAGGTGCGCATGAAACGCAACCAGAGGCGTGGGTTGAGCAGAAGATGAAGAGTATATTTCTTAACAGGCTGGGTGCCGCAGTTGTGCTTAGTCTGGGTATGGCAGGAGTTTCCTGGGCTGCGGGTAGTGCCGTGGTGCCCGATACGGCCCCTGCTCATCCGGCTTTTTCTGTTCCTGGAATGGAAAAAGCCTCCGCAGAGGTCGCGCTGAAAAAAGGCAATGCTGAACGTGGTGCCGTTCTGGCTCAGCAGTTTTGTGGCATCTGTCATCAGTTTAAAGCGGGACAGGAAAGTGTAGGCCCCGACCTCGCCGGCATAGCAGGACGAAAAATTGCTTCTGTGACGGTTTATTCATACTCTCCTGCTCTGGTGGCTCTGAATAATCAGTCATGGACAGATCAGAAATTATCAGACTGGCTGACATCACCTATGCATTTTGCCCCCGGTACGCGTATGTCATTTCCCGGCCTGCCTTCAGCCGATCAGCGCGCTGACCTGATCGCATTCCTTCATACTCTTGGTCATGCTGATGAAAAAGCATCACCGCCAGCGCAGTAAAGACTGAGCCATGAAGCCTGATACCTGCGATTTTTTTCGTGATGTTGCTGTAATGATGGCTGATGCGGCCCGCACAGTCATCCGTCCCTGGTTCAGGGCACCTTTTGACGTTGTAAGTAAGGCTGATAAAAGCCCGGTTACTGTGGCTGACCGCACTGCAGAACGGGTTATGAGAGCAATACTGGCTGAACTTTTGCCAGAACATGGCGTGTTTGGTGAAGAGTTCGGCCTTGAGAATGAGAAGGCACGCTATCGCTGGCTGCTCGACCCGGTTGATGGCACACGGTCCTTTGTGACAGGCCGGCCTTTATTTGGCACACTGATCGCGCTGCTGGAGGATGGAGAGCCGGTTATTGGTCTTATCGATCAGGCTGTCACCCAGGAGCGCTGGCTGGGTGTAAAAGGCCAGAAAACACTCTTTACTTCCCCGCTGGGAGGGAATGCACAGACCCGCGCCTGTCATGAGCTGGCACAGGCTGAAATGTCATGTACCTCCCCCGAGATGCTTGAAATGGCACCCCATGAAGGCTGGAAAGTGCTTAAGAAGAATACTGCTCGTATGACGTGGGGGGGAGACTGCTATGCATATGGCCTCCTTGCGCTGGGGCAGATCGACCTCATTACTGAATGTGATATGAACCCATGGGACTGGGCTGCACTTGTGCCTGTTATCGAGGGGGCCGGTGGTAAAATTACAGCCTGGGACGGGAGCAGCCTGAGAGCAGATGGTGACAGGACTGTACTGGCAGCCGGTAACGCCGTGCTGCATGAAAAAGCAGTCAGAATGTTACGGTCTTCTCAGGATATCTGACAGGGCAGAGCCTGGAATTTTTCTTCGTTATGCGATATGTGATCGCGTTGCCACAACAGGGATGGTCATTCCGACATGAATACACACTTATCTCTCTCTAAGGATAAGATTCGCATTCTTCTGCTTGAAGGCGTGCATGACAGTGCCGTCGCGCTGCTTAAAGCCAGCGGGTACGAGAATGTTGTCCGTCATAAGGGAGCCCTGGAGGGGGAGGCCCTTACAAAAGCACTTGAAGGTGTGCATATTGTCGGGATCCGTTCCCGCACGCAGCTGACAAAAGAGGTCATAGAAAAAGCAGATCGCCTTATTGCTATCGGCTGTTTCTGCATTGGTACCAATCAGGTTGACCTTGAAGCCGCCCGGATGAACGGTATTCCGGTTTTTAACGCGCCATATAGTAACACACGCTCTGTCGCCGAACTGGTGATGGGTGAAATCGTTATGCTGATGCGCCGTATTTTCCCCCGTTCAGTCGGCTGCCATAACGGTGACTGGAATAAATCAGCGACTGACAGCTGGGAAGTGCGCGGTAAAACTCTGGGTATTGTTGGCTATGGCTCTATTGGCTCACAGCTTTCTGTGCTCGCTGAAGCCTTTGGCATGCGTGT
Source organism: Acetobacter sp. DsW_059 (assembly GCF_002153695.1). Taxonomy (NCBI): domain Bacteria; kingdom Pseudomonadati; phylum Pseudomonadota; class Alphaproteobacteria; order Acetobacterales; family Acetobacteraceae; genus Acetobacter; species Acetobacter sp. DsW_059. Next base: position 83,602 of record NZ_JOPI01000014.1, on the reverse strand, counting down.
TATTTATTTTGACGTGACAGACAAGCTGGGGCATGGCAACGCGGGAGCCGTTGATACGCTGGAAGAACTGCTGGCAGAAAGTGATGTGGTCAGCCTGCATGTGCCGCAGTTGCCATCTACAAAAAATCTGATGGGTGCCAGCCAGATTAAGGCTATGAAAAAAGGCTCCTTTCTCATCAATAATGCACGTGGCAATGTTGTTGATCTGGATGCTCTTGCTGAGGCTCTCAAAAGCCGCCACCTGCTCGGTGCTGCAATTGACGTGTTCCCTAAAGAGCCTAAAGGCCCGGCTGAAAAATTTGAATCTCCGCTGCTCGGCCTGGAGAATGTCATTCTGACACCGCATATCGGTGGTTCTACCGCTGAAGCGCAGGAGCGTATCGGGGTTGAAGTAGCCCGTAAGCTTGTTGAGTATTCTGATGTTGGCTCGACTTTTGGTGCTGTGAACTTCCCGGGTGTTCAGTTGCCTGAAAGCCCCGGAGGTACGCGCTTTATGCATGTGCACCATAATGTGCCAGGCATGATGATGCGCCTCAATGAAATTTTCCTTCAGGAAAAAAGTAACGTAACCGCACAGTTTCTTCAGACCGATGGTGAAATTGGTTATGTTGTCATTGAAGCTGATACCCAGCGTAACACAGAGCTTGATGACCGTATTCTTGCCGCTCTGCGCTCTCTTGAGGGTACAATCCGCGCAAGATTGATCTATAAAGGTCATTAATTTTATGTAATAAATGCGGATATGATTAATGCTCGTATCCGCAGTTTTTCTTTTTCAGGTATCGAGGCAAGGCCTGTCTGGGTTGAAGTCCAGATCTCGACAGGTCTGCCTTCGTTTCAGATTGTTGGCCTGCCGAATAAAACCGTTGGTGAAGCGCGTGAGCGGGTCAGAGCCTCCTTTGCTTCCGTCGGGTTATCTCTCCCCCCTAAGCGTATCGTTGTTAATCTGGTGCCGGCGGACCTTCTTAAAGAAGGCTCACATTTCGATCTGCCTATAGCACTCGCTCTTCTTGTCGCTATGGGTATTATCCCCCCAGAACAAATAACTGAGTTCGCAGCGTTAGGAGAGTTGTCGTTAAACAGCTCTCTGCATCCTGTCGCAGGTGTTTTATCAGCTGCGATTGAGGCGGCTTCAATGACGCTGGGTCTTATTTGTCCGCATGCGCAGGGAGAAGAATCTCTGTGTGGGGGCAATATTCCGGTTCTGGCAGCGACTAATCTGCTTGAGCTGGTTAATCACTTCAATGGTGCGCAGGTCTTGCCGCAGCCGGTTTTTTCTTCCCCCGAAACAGAGGCACACTCAGAGAAGCTCCCTGACTTATCAGACGTCAGAGGGATGGAGACAGGCAGGCGCGCGCTCGAAATAGCTGCTGCAGGCGGGCACTCTCTTTTATTTTCAGGTCCTCCTGGTGCAGGAAAGTCAATGCTTGCAGCCTGCCTGCCCTCTCTTTTGCCAGATTTAACAGCGCAGGAAAGTCTTGAGGTTTCACGTATTTATAGCGCTGCCGGGTTGTTGCAGGGCGGGCGACCTCTCAGGCGCCCCCCTGTTCGTGACCCTCATCATTCCGCCAGTCAGGCCGCTTTAACTGGCGGAGGCATGAAAGCCGCTCCCGGAGAGATTAGCCTGGCGCATCATGGTGTGTTGTTTCTGGATGAGCTGCCTGAATTTTCAAGGACCGTGCTTGAGGCTTTACGTCAGCCGCTTGAAACAGGTCGTATCAGTATTGCCAGGGCAACGGCTCATGTGACCTACCCTGCCCGTTTTCAGCTGGTTGCAGCGATGAATCCCTGCCGGTGTGGCTATATGGGTGATGCAGAAAAAGAGTGCAGAAAAGCCCCGCGTTGTGCGGAGGATTATATGGCCCGGCTGTCGGGGCCGCTGCTGGACAGAATAGATTTGTTCGTAGCGTTTAATCCGTTCACACCGCTTGATTATATGGCCCGGCCAGCAGGTGAAAGCAGCGCTGCTGTGGCTCAGCGTGTGCTTGCTGCTCGTAAGCGGCAGCAGGTCAGGCAGGACGATGTGAAAAATGCTGAGGCAAAGCCAGAAAACATGAACATGTCAGCCGATGCTGAAGCTACGGCACAGAAAATAGCGGCCCGTTTTCATTTTTCAGCACGTGGTTACACACGTATGATACGCATTGCACGGACAATAGCTGATCTCGCCTGCGCAGAAAATATAGGGCCCCCGCATATTGCGGAGGCCGCGATCTATCGTTCGAGGTCAGGAAGTTAATTGACCATTTTATGATTTTAAAAGCACAAAAGCCTGTGAGAGATCAGCTTTAAGGTCTTCGATATTTTCCAGACCGATCTGTAGCCTGAAGGACGGCCCGGCACCATCTGTCGGGGCCTCATAATTGCGGGTAATCATACCGCCTGATGTTGGCAGAACCAGGCTTTCATATCCGCCCCATGAGGCGCCAATACCGAAAAGCTGCAGGCTATTGATAAATCGCTCCATAGCACTCTGCGCATAGTCCGCTTTCAGAATGACGCCAAATAAACTGCCCGCGCCTTTAAAGTCGCGCTTCCAGAATTCGTGTCCAGGGCAGTCAGGCAGCGCCGGATGAAGAACTTTTTCTACTTCAGGTCGGGTCGTTAACCATTGAGCAATAGCCAGAGCGGATTGCGACTGATGCGCAAGCCTGACACCCATTGTACGCAGGCCGCGTAATGTCAGCCAGCAGTCATCAGCACCGGCAAGCTGCCCAAGTTCAATGGCCGTATCGCGTAATATTTTCCAGTGCTCAGGGGTGTTAACGATAATGGCCCCGGCGATGACATCTGAGTGCCCTGAAGGGTATTTGGTCAGGGCCTGTACTGAGATATCAACCCCATGCTCAAACGGTTTGAAAATGCCAAAGCCCCAGGTGTTGTCGAGTGTCAGAAGAGCATTGTTTTTATGTGCGAGTGCTGCAAGTGCAGGAATATCCTGCACTTCGAAGGTATGGCTGCCTGGGCTTTCCGTAAACAGCATACGTGTGTTGTCGCGAAAATACGCCTGGAGTTTTTTAGGTGAAAGAGATGGTGGGTAGAAGGTGGTTTCTACCCCAAAGCGTTTGAGTGTGTGGTTGGCAAAGCGTCTGGTCGGGCCATAGACATTGTCGGGCAGCAGGCAGTGATCACCTGTTTTCAGAAAGGTCAGAAAAGGCATAGTGCAGGCCGCAAGGCCTGAGCTGACAGCCTGACAGTGGGTGCCACCTTCTATCGTCGCAAGAATTTTCTCAAGCTCATGCTGCGGAGGTGAGCCCATAGCACCATAAATATATTCATGCTCATACCGGAGCTTCCCCCTGGCGTTCATATCCTCCAGTGTCGGGAAGAGAACTGTTGAGCCTCGTGTCAGGGGGACGTTTACAGAAGTGCCCGCAGCATTTTGTTCCGGCCTGGCCTGATGTGTGAGCAGCGTTGCAAGAGCCTGCCAGCCGTTTTTGACGGAATGATCTGATGTCATGGTGCTATTTGTCTTTAGTTACAGGTGTATCAGTGCGCGCGCCCCATTCGGCCCACGAACCATCATAAAGTGCGCCCTGAGGCAGCCCGGCGTGAGCAAGAGCAACGCTCAGCACACTTGCTGTCATGCCGGAGCCACATGTTGTGATAGCAGGCGCACCGGAGGCAGAGACCCCGGCTTGACTAAAAATATCACATAGTTTTTCGGTGCTGAGGAAGGTTTTGTCGGCGTTAAGAACATTCTGGTAAGGCAGGTTTACGGCTCCTGGCATATGGCCTGAAGCAACTCCGGCTCTGGGTTCCGGCACGCGGCCATAAAATCTGTCCGCTGAGCGGGCATCCAGAACCGGGTTCGAGCCATAACGAACGCAATCCAGCATATCCCCCAGCCCTTTAATGCGACTGTAGTGGGTCTTACTGTGATAAACGGCGGCAGCTTTAGCCGGAGAGATGCCTTGCTCTGTCGGTAAATCATGGTTCACCCAGGCCGGTAATCCGCCATCAAGAACGTAAACATTGTCATGGCCAAATAATCTGCACAGCCACCAGCCCCGACAGGATGAAGCAACATTGCCCTGGTCATAAAAAACTACCGTATCAGCGTGAGATATACCCAGAGCGCCAAAGTGCTGTTCAAAATGTGCAGCTCCCGGCGCTGTGTGCGGCTGTGTACTTTCCGGGTCTGAGAACAGGTCTATATCAAAATATGCACTGCCGGGGATATGATTGCCGGTAAATGCCTCCCGGGGGTTGAAGTTCTGCCCGGGAAGTAGTGCCGTGGCATCAAGAATATGTATCTTAGGATCGCTGATATGCTTTTGCAGGGCAGCCACAGAAATAAGAGGTGACATCATGTTACCAACTTTGAAACAGCACCCTGAAGGCGGCAGGGCAGGAAAAAATAATATTTCTCCGATGTTACCGAAGATTTATTTCTCTGCAATCACTTTTCATAATCTCAGGGTATATAAAACAGGCATATAAAGGTGCCGGCTTGCATGTCGGCTCATTCTGGTCATGATCAGGGTGAGAGAAATAAATTGTACGGTTAGCTGAAACGATGACTGGTCCTTCCGGAATTACGACCGAGCGGATACTACAGACTCTTCTGGTTGGTGCTATTGCTTTTGGCTGCATTGTGGTTCTGACACCCTTGTCAGAATCGATTTTGTGGGCGGCAGTGATTACCTACACAACATGGCCTGTTTTTCGGTTTTTAAGGCGACGGATGAAACCCGTGCCAGCCAGCCTGAGCATGGTTGCTTTGTGTAGTGTGTGCGTCGTTATGCCACTGGCATTTCTGGCTTCGACTATTATAGCAGTCAGCCCACGCTGGGCTGAAAAGCTGATGGATATTTTTAGTGTGCAGCATACCCTGCCCCCGTTACCGGGCTGGCTGACACAACTGCCCATGGTGGGGCATGAGCTAAGCAAAAAATGGATCAGGCTGGAGTATGCCATTAACCATCTCAGGCCAGAGATAGGCCCTTATGCTGATAAAATGGTTGAAGCGTCATTTGCCCTTTTTATGCAGCTTGCAAGTGGGGCTCTGCATCTGGTTATGGCGCTCTTTATTTCTTTTTTCTTCTGGCTGAGTGGCCTGTCGATGGTTGATGCCTTGCACACTATCGCAACCCGTATTGCCGGGCGTCATGGTGAAAGACATCTGCATCTGATAGGTGGTACGGTACGTGGCACCGTGTATGGAATTTTAGGTACAGCAATTATTCAGGGCCTGCTGACAGGTATTGGCTTTCGCTGTGTTGCTCTTCCTGACCCGGTGATGTTTGGTGTTATTGCATTTTTTCTGGCTGTTCTTCCGATTGGTGCGCCTCTGCTGTGGGTTCCGGCAGGGATATGGCTGATGGCTGATCATCAGATAATAAAAAGTATTTTTTTACTTTTATTTGGTATTATATTTATTTCCGGAGCGGACCATATTATCAGACCGTTTTTTATTGCCCGTGGTGCAAAAATGCCTTACCTGCTTACAATAATGGGCGTCATTGGTGGCGTTGTGTCTTTTGGCGCATTAGGTGTGTTTATAGGACCTGTTTTGCTGGCTGTCGGATATACGCTGACGATAGAATATGCAGGGCGTGGCCCCTCGTCTCTTATGTCTGAGAGTGATAGCAGGAGTGTGTCTTCATGATGCGCCGTCGTTTACGTTTAGAACCGCTTACGCAGATGCTGCGCCCCAAACAAAGGCTGATACCTGAACATATTCATGTTGCTGGCAATGCGGTAAAAATTATCAGCTGGAATTTGCTGCGCCGTACAGGAGCTACGGTTCACGATGTAACTCAGCTGATTGAGGCAGAGCAGCCTGATATTCTTCTGATGCAGGAAGCAACTGAAGAAATTGATCTGTTACCTGAAATTATGGGCGGCTATTATGAGCGCGCTCCTTTGCCCGGGCGTATTCATGGAGTTGCCTGCTGGAGCCGCAGAGAGTTTCTCAGGCAGCCACGAGCCTGTATTATTCCCTCAGGGGCTGTTGTTAAGCGTCATACCCTGATTATTGAATATCCCGGGTTTTCTCTTGCTAATGTACATTTGTCGCATGGACAGGTTTTAAACAGGCGGCAGTTAAGGCGTATCGCGGCACTTATGCCTGCGCCCTGTGCAATTCTGGGTGACTTTAACCTGATTGGCCCAACGATGGTTCCTGGCTTTCAGGACGCCGGGCCTAAAGCGCCAACACACAATATGGCCTCAGTTTTTCCCATTCGTATTGACCGCTGCCTGGTAAGCGGCATGCATTGTGTTGAATCGCAGGTGCTGCCTGTATTTGCTTCCGATCACAGGCCAATTGCTGTCAGGCTGGTTTATTAACCCTACAGATAAGGCATAAATAGTCGTACTGCTGCATCTCTGATTTTTATCAGATTATGTCGCTGATCCAGGTGATGGTGCGTCAGTCTTATATGTTTATGTTTACTCATAAAATCATCGACAGTACCTGCCAGTGTTTCATCGTAGCTTTCAAAATTAATTTCAAAATTCAGACGCAGGCTTCTTATATCCATATTTGAGCTGCCAGCGAAGGTCCATTTACGATCCACAACCATGAGTTTGGAGTGATTAAAGGGTGGCTTAACCAGCCACACTTTCACACCGGCATCAAGTGCAGGCCCTATGTTGGCGGCACAGGCCCAGTCCATCAACGGATGGTTGCTGTGCTGAGGGATAATGATATCAACTTCAACACCACGCAGGGCAGCCAGAGCCAGTTCGGATAAGACGCGTGACCCGGGCAAAAAATAAGGGGTCATAATTCTGACCTGTTTGCGGGCGAGCGTAACAGCCTGCATCATTGTAAATTCTATTTTTTCAAGGTCACTGTCAGGGCCCGCAGTGACAATACGTGCGGCAATGTTGGAATCTGCTACATGTTCTTTGAAATAAATATCGCCTTTAAGTATCTCTCCGGTAGAGAAACACCAGTCGGTCGCAATAACTTCCGCCAGTTGCCTGACTATCGGTCCTTCAAGCTGGAAATGCGTATCTGATACAGGCTCTTTGGGATGTTGTAATACAAGATTTTCATCTGCAATATTTAATCCCCCCATAAAGCCGATTTTACCATCAACAACGAGAATTTTTCGGTGGTTACGCAGGTTGATAAAAGGCATACGCCAGGGAAGCAGAGAATGCATAAAGCGTGAGCATGGAACCCCTGCCCGCCTGAGCCGATGATAAACCGGGGAGAGGAAATAACCGCTTCCTATGCCGTCTACCAGCACGCGAACCTGCACCCCTCTTTTGTGGGCCTGAGATAATTTTTCAATAAAATCACGGCCTGTTTTATCATTGCGAAAAATATAAGAGCATATAAGAATGCTCTGCTCAGCATCTGCAATGGCCTGAAGCATCAGGGGGTATGTATTATCCCCATCATGCAGGCAGGTAATTTTATTATGTTCGGTTAATGGTCGATCAGTTAATTTACGCACCATAATGGCCAGAGGAGCGAGGTCTCCCTGGGGGTTATGTATCCATTGTGATGCATGGTTTGAGCCTGACGTATCGAGCTGAGAATTATCGACCAGTTTCCGGGCCAGTCTGCGCACCCGGTTAATGCCAAACATCAGATATAGTATTGTACCCATGGCAGGCATAAGGATACAAATACCTATCCATCCTATAGCTGATGATGTATTTCTTTTTGTAAGTAAAATATGCAAAGAAACCGTTATAACCAGTATAAAGCGTATAATAGCCGCTGTGATGAACGGAAGATGTGGCAGAATATCAAAAGGGATCATGGCTTCGTATTTGCATAAGGAGTAAACGATTGCTTACATCAAAAGATATCACAGGCAGCACGCCGGGATATCTGAAGGAAAAGCGCCGTCTGAACGGTGCTCTGGCCCATCAGAGTGGCAGGCAGGCAGAACATGATATTAAAGAGAAGCTGATTATCTCAGGGTGGCAGATTTTACTTGAGCGCGCAAGAACACCCTGCGGAGAGATTGATCTGGTTGTTTTAAAAGAAAATTTATTATGCTTTATAGAAGTCAAAAAGCGCAGAACTATAGAGGGGGCTCTCTGTAGCCTTCGGCCACAACAGCAAAGGCGCCTGTATAAAGCGGCTGAATATCTTTTGTCAGTTTATTCCGACTGGCACTATGAAAATATTCGCTTTGACCTGATCGTAACGGACGCAAAAGGTAACGAATATCAGGTGAAAGATATTCTCAGAGAATATTAATATGTGGAATAAAGTTCTTCTTCAGAGAAAAGGATCTTTCTCTCTGAAGAAGAAGTAGAAAAGCCGGCTATCAGGTATGATGGCGGCGGACAACATGCACTCTGTTATGTTTCACCGGGTAAGAAACCAGATGAACCATGTTACGTGCTGAGGTATGGCGTGTGCTTGCCAGACGGTAGCCAGGCACAGCATGTGCCTTGCGACGCACATGAATAACCGGAGGCGGCGCTGTTAAAGAAGCAAAGGTCAGTTTGGTTGCTTCATAATCAGAGATAATGCGTTCAGCATGGGCGCTGGGCCCTGTTGTAATTGCACAGACACTCATGCCTGCAACGAACAGAGCACAACGAACAGACGAAAAACGCATTATGATATTACCCCAGGCAGCCCATGAAATCTGAAAATAAACTACACGGGCCACCATCATCCTGACAACCGAAAAATCAGGATTTGACAGGTTAACTAACTTTTTTTTCATCCAGGAGTTTCTGGAGCTCCCCGGACTGAAACATCTCCGTCACGATGTCGCATCCGCCAATAAATTCCCCGTTAACATAGAGTTGAGGAATAGTTGGCCAGTTTGAAAAGTCCTTAATCCCCTGGCGAATGGCAGGGGCAGCCAGAACATTAATGGCTTTAAATGGTACGCCCTGGTGAGACAGGATCTGTACAACACGGGCAGAGAATCCACATTGTGGAAAATCTGCATCGCCTTTCATGAACAGAACAACCGGGTTTGAGTCGATTTCTTTCTGAATGATCTGCTGAGCGGTATCAGACATAATGGTAGATCCTTTAAAAATTACGCTTCAGGCGTAGAGGTCTGGAGTGCAAGAGCATGAAGTTTTCCACCCATGTGCCCTTCAAGAGCCTGATAAACCAGCTGATGCTGCCTGACGCGCGAAAGTCCGCGAAAGGCTTCGCTGACAATCGCGCAGGAATAATGGTCACCATCGCCTGCCAGATCAGTAATTTTGATCTGTGCATCAGGAAAAGCTTTGGTCAGATAACCTTCAAGCTCAGAGACGGACATAGCCATAGTCAAAAAACCTTTTTAGTATTTCTCAGCTGGCCATAAGAGCCGGAAAGAAAGAATCATGCGCTGTACGAAGACGTGCTGCTGATATGGTAACGCCGCTTGGCAAAATCAAATCGCTGCCGCCTGAACGCCCGAGCACGCGTGCCGGAACCCCGGCTTTTTCAGCGCGGGCACACAGGTCAGCCGCATTTTTAACGCAGACGATATAGCGGGCCTGATCTTCACCAAACCAGAAAGCTTCAGGTCTGATACCTGATGCCGGGCTTTCAAGAGTACAGCCAACACCGTCAGCCATGACCATTTCTGCCAGGGCGACAAGAATACCACCGTCAGCCAGGTCGTGACAGGAGAGCACATGACCTGCCAGAATTTCCTGCCTGACAAAATCACCATTCCGTCTTTCTGTTTTCAGATCGACCGGCGGAGGAGCCCCCTCTTCACGCCCAAGAATTTCGCGCAGCCAGACAGACTGGCCCAGCTCACCTTTGGTGTCGCCAATCAGAACGATATCCGCGTTGTCCTGCATGGCCAGACCAATGGCCTTGTTTACGTCCTCAAGCACGCCCAGGGCACCGATAGCCGGTGTTGGCAGAATGGACATGGTTGATCCATCCGGCTGGCGTGTCTCGTTATAGAGTGAGACGTTACCGCTCACGACAGGGAAGTCGAGCTCACGGCAGGCATCGCCCATACCTTCAATAGCGGCAATAAACTGCCCCATAATTTCAGGTTTTTCAGGGTTACCAAAGTTCAGGTTGTCTGTCACAGCTAAGGGGCGTGCGCCAACTGCTGTAATATTTCTCCATGCTTCGGCTACAGCCTGGGCACCACCGGTTTTGGCATCAGCCTGGCAATAACGTGGCGTGCAGTCGGTTGTCAGGGCGAGACCCAGTGAGGTGTCTTCAATTTTGACAATGGCAGCATCTGCCGCTCCGGGGCGACGAACTGTCTGACCACCAACGGTGCTGTCATACTGGTTCCATACCCATGAACGAGACGCCAGGTCGGGAGAGGCAACAAGTTTCAGCAGCATATCTTCAAGCGACAGAGGAGCGTGAATGTCTGCTACCGGTGCGGGTGGTGCTGTACGTGTGGCCGGGCGATCATAGATCGGGGCCTGCTCAGCCAGCGGGTCGAGTGGAATATCAGCCTCAACCTGACCTTTATGCCTGACAACAATATGACCTGTGTCTGTCAGATGCCCGATAATCGCAAAATCGAGTTCCCATTTCTCAAAGATTTTACGGGCAACTTCAGTGCGTTCAGGCTTGAGCACCATGAGCATACGCTCCTGGCTTTCAGACAGCATCATTTCATAAGCTGTCATGCCAGGTTCACGCTGTGGCACATCGTCAAGGTTGAGGTCGATACCAACGCCGCCCTTGCCCGCCATTTCGACAGAAGATGAGGTCAGACCAGCTGCACCCATATCCTGAATAGCAACAATTGCGTCAGTTGCCATCAGCTCAAGGCAGGCCTCAATGAGCAGTTTCTCAATGAAGGGGTCACCAACCTGAACAGTCGGACGTTTTGCCAGTGCATTTTCGTCAAACTCGGCAGAAGACATGGTGGCACCATGAATGCCATCACGTCCTGTGCGCGAACCGACATAAACGACCGGGTTGCCAATACCAGCTGCGGCGGAAAGGAAGATGCGGTCTTTGCGGGCAATACCAACTGTCATGGCGTTAACCAGCGGGTTACCGTCATAAGCCGGGTGGAAGTTAATTTCACCCCCCACTGTTGGCACGCCAACACAGTTACCATAACCGCCAATACCACGCACAACGCCATCAATAATCTGACGTGTTCTGGGGGTTTCGGGGCTGCCAAAACGCAGGGCGTTCAGGTTGGCAACAGGTCGGGCACCCATGGTAAAGACGTCACGCAGAATGCCGCCAACGCCGGTTGCAGCTCCCTGGTAAGGCTCGATGAATGACGGATGGTTATGACTTTCCATTTTGAAAATGGCAGCATAGCCTTCGCCAATATCAACAACGCCTGCGTTTTCACCCGGTCCATGAATAACCCATGGTGCCGTAGTCGGCAGCGTACGCAGCCATTTGCGTGAAGATTTATAGGAGCAGTGCTCTGACCACATGACAGAGAACACACCCAGCTCTGTCAGGCTTGGGGTGCGGCCCATAATATCAACAACACGGGCGTATTCTTCTGACGTCAGGCCAAATTCCTGCGCCAGAGCTTCATCAACAGTCTTTTTCACCGGACAATCGCCTCCACAAGACCAGTAAATAATGGCAGGCCATCTTCTCCGCCCATCAGAGGATCAACCAGATCCTCCGGGTGAGGCATCATGCCACAGATACGGGTGTTCTGACTTAAAATACCGGCAATGCTGTTCATGCTGCCATTCGGGTTCGTCAGAGTGTCAGTTTCATCAGCCTGGCCGGTGGCTGAAGCATAGCGAAAGGCAACAAGCCCCTCACCTTCAAGCTGCTCCAGTGTCCGGGTATCAGCGGTGTAGTTTCCGTCACCATGTGCCATAGGTGTGCGGAACACATCGCCTTTTTTCCATTTATGGGTAAAGGCGGTGTCATTACGTTCAACGCGCAGTGTGCAGTCCTGAGAAAGGAAGCGCAGACCGGCATTGCGCAGCAATGCGCCAGGCAGCAGGCCGGTTTCTGTCAGGATCTGAAAACCGTTGCAGACACCGAGAATATGCCCGCCTTTTTGTGCATAGGCACGGATTTCAGACATAATGGGAGAATGAGCGGCCATGGCACCGCATCTCAGATAGTCTCCGTAACTGAAGCCACCTGGCAGAACGACAAGGTCAACATCGGGAAGTTCAGTGTCCCGGTGCCATAACATGACAGGCGCTTTACCCGTAACGCGTCTGAGGGCAATGGCCATATCGCGTTCACGGTTGGTGCCTGGAAAGACGACAATAGCTGCTTTCATTTTTTTGCACTACAGGGGTAAGAGTCATGCAAAGCACGGAAGACACCTTCGCCAACCGGCCGGGAGAGAGTATCGGTATGACCTTTGAGCCATGCGACTACCTTGCCGCGCATTGAGGCTGCATCTTCACTGACCGGGATACAGAAGTCAGCCGCTTCATTGTGCCCTTCATTACGGGCACTCAGCGTGGCAAGCGCGACAGAGTCAGCCATGCCTGAAATATATGCATCACACAATGCGTGACCGGAGGCAGCTGAGCATATTTTGCCAAACCTGCCCGCGGTCATCGGCGTCACACGCTGAGCATGTGCTACGCCCTGTGAGGCGAGCAGTAATGCACCAGCAAGTGTGAGAGAGAAAATTTTCATCCCAGAACCTCAACGGTGAAGTCTTCGATGACCAGGTTTGCCAGCAGTTCACTGGCCATTTTTTCGGCTTCTGCGCGGGCAGCCTGTGCGTCGGTGCTTTTCAGGTCCAGATCAATAATTTTGCCGACACGCACAGCTTCCACGCCAGGAAACCCAAGAGTGTGCAGGGCATGCCCGATGGCTTTACCCTGGGGGTCAAGCACACCTTCTTTAAGCATGACGGTTACGCGTACTTTCATTGGTTGAAATTCCTGTTTACTGAACGAGAGAGAGTTACTGGTCGGTATCGGTGCCGTTTGCTTCCTCGGGAAGGATGCCCAGGCGACGGGCGACTTCCTGATAAGCTTCTTTCACGCCGCCCATATCACGGCGGAAACGGTCTTTATCAAGTTTTTCTCTGGTCTGACTGTCCCACAGACGGCAGTTGTCGGGAGAGATTTCATCAGCAAGAACGATGGTCATATCGTCCCCGTCCCATGCCCGGCCAAACTCGAGTTTGAAGTCAACAAGCTGAATGCCAATGCCGGTGAAAAGACCACACAGAAAATCATTCACACGCATAGCGTGAGCGGTAATCTCTTCCAGGTCGTGCGGTGTGGCCCAGCCAAAAGCGATGATATGATCTTCTGAAACCAGAGGGTCACCCAAATCATCGTTTTTGTAATAAAACTCAACGACCGTGCGAGGCAGGCGTTCGCCCTCCTCCAGCCCGAAACGCTTGGCAATGCTGCCAGCTGAAATATTACGTAAAACAACTTCGAGAGGGATAATTTCGACCTCTTTTACCAGCTGCTCACGCATATTAATGCGGCGGATGAAGTGGGTGGGAATACCGATTTCCTGGAGGCGCAGCATCAGATACTCACTGATGCGATTATTCAGAACACCTTTGCCGGTAATGACAGCACTTTTGGCACCATTGCCTGCTGTGGCATCATCTTTAAAATACTGAACTACTGTGCCGGGTTCAGGGCCTTCAAAAAGGATTTTGGCTTTACCTTCGTAAAGCTGGCGACGACGGGCCATGATTGTCCTTACCTGTCTTGCTGGAAGTCTATCCCTGCGATCGCTGCATACAGGGCCGGCTTGTGCGGCCCTGCCTGGGTGTTAGCTATAACAGGGTTTTAAAGTTGAAGAAACAGTCTTTCAGGCAGCGGGGCCTGCTTCACCGAAGACCTTTTCATAGATGGCGTCGATGGCTTTAAGGTGCTGACGGCTATCCATAGCAGAATCAAGCAGATCAGCTGAAATGCGCCCGGCAATTTCGGGGTCAGCATCAAGATTCTCGCGGAAGGATTTTCCTTCAGGTGTACCGAGCTTTGTCCAGGTTTCCATCGCGTTGCGCTGTACGATGCGATAGGCATCTTCACGGGACAGGCCAGCGCGTGCAAGTGCAAGCAGAACTTCGCCTGAATGAACAACACCACCAAGGCTTTCGATGTTTGCTGCCATACGTTCAGGGTAAACCAGCAGTTTGCCGATCAGGCCTGAAAGACGGGCAAGCGCAAAATCAAGGCCAATGGTCGCATCAGGGCAGATATTACGTTCAACAGAAGAATGGCTGATGTCACGCTCGTGCCACAGGGCAACATTCTCAAGTGCCGGGACAACGGCTGAACGAACCAGACGGGCAAGCCCGGTCAGATTTTCAGTCAGCACAGGGTTGCGCTTATGCGGCATGGCAGAAGACCCCTTCTGCCCAGGGTGGAAGAATTCTTCAGCTTCACGCACTTCGGAGCGTTGCAGATGACGAATTTCGGTTGCAATGCGTTCAATGCCGCTTGCAATCACACCCAGGGTGCAGAAATAGGCTGCATGACGGTCACGGGGAATAACCTGTGTTGAAACAGGCTCTGCCTGCAGGCCAAGGCGTTCAGCGACATAATGCTCAACGCGCGGGTCAAGATGCGCATATGTGCCGACAGCACCAGAGATCGCACAGGTTGCAATTTCAGCGCGTGCAGCCAGCAGGCGGGCTTTGTTGCGCTCAAACTCCACATAATGGCCAGCAAGCTTCAGACCAAAAGAGGTCGGCTCAGCGTGAATGCCATGGCTGCGACCAATGGTAAGGGTGTGTTTGTGCTCAAATGCACGGACGCGCAGGGCAGAGAGAACTTCGTCAAGGTCTTTCAGCAGCAGGTCAGTTGCCTGCACCAGCTGGACAGAGAGGCAGGTATCGAGAATGTCAGATGAGGTCATTCCCAGATGAACAAAACGGCTTTCAGGGCCGACTTTTTCTGCCAGCCAGGTCAGGAAGGCAATAACGTCGTGACGGGTCTCAGCTTCAATTTCGTCAATTCTGGCGAGATCTGCAGCAGAGAAAGCAGCCAGAGCTTTGTCGCCCTTCTCGCGGATCACTTTAACAGCATCTTTGGGGATAGCACCGTATTCAGCCATTGCTTCACAGGCCAGGGCTTCAATCTCAAACCAGATGCGGTAGCGGTTTTCAGGAGACCAGATCGCGGCCATGACGGGACGGGTATAACGTGGCACCATAACTGCAACACTCCTTCAGTTTACAGAAACATGCCGCCTCTCTAGCTGATTTCGTGCTGTGCGTCTGCCACCAAATTCATAAAAGTTTGACCAGAATGCGTGCATTAATCTGAGCGGGCTTCGTATTATACCCGCGCGGATTATTATCGAATCGGAGTTTTTGTGAACAGTTTACTAGATGGCTTTAGCTTTCAGGCTCTTATCGCGTTTTGTCAGGTTATTCTGATTGATATTACTCTGGCGGGCGATAATGCTGTTGTAATCGGGCTTGTGGTTAAATCTCTTGCACCGGCTGAGAGAAAAAAGGCCATTTTTGCAGGCATTGGTATTGCTGCCGTTCTGCGTATTATCCTTGCCCTTGTCGCCGCCAGATTGCTTGAAATTATAGGGCTTACACTTGCCGGTGGTATTTTGCTGCTATGGGTATGCTGGCGGATGTACCGCGAGATGTGCGCCGTTCAGCATGATGACAATGCTGAGGCTGCCGCTCAGGGCAGTATGGGTAAAATTATTTTCCGTATTTTCCTGGCTGACCTTTCTATGAGCCTTGATAATGTTCTCGCTGTAGCGGGAGCAGCAGCCCGGCATCCTTATATTCTTGTGGCAGGGCTTGTTTTCTCTGTTCTTCTGATGGGGGTCGCGGCATCTTATGTTGCACGCCTGCTTGACCGCTATAAATGGCTGTCATGGGTGGGGCTGCTTATCGTGCTGTTTGTTTCCCTTGAGCTGATTTATAAAGGCTCTGCTGAAGTCTGGCCGCATGTTCCGTTTTTTAAGTCGTAATCAGGCTGGCCTGGCCTGTGCCAGGTTGATTGTTCCTGGTGAGCCTGTCAGAGTGAACGAAATGTCATATTCATATTGAGGCATAATGTCTTTTGTTTTGTCTTCGGTGTTGCGTGGTCGTGTTGCAGCACCGCTCATTGTTCTGTGCCTGGGGGCCTGCTCCTCTCATGGGAGAACACAGTCAGCTTCAAATGACGGTCCGGTCAATGCTCCTGCTATTCAGCCCGCTGCACAGTCTGCTGCGGTCAGTTCGGGAGAGACCTCTGTCGCTGACCGTCTTACTCTCTGGCTTAGCCTGACAGGCTCATCGCATGCCAGCGCGCAGGAATATGCAAACTTTTTGCAGACACGCCCTGTATGGCCACGGTGGAGTTTGCTTCAGTTACGTATGCAGCAGGCTCTGACGCGAGAGACTGATACGAGCGTTTTGCAGCAGCTCTGTGCGTCTCAGTCGCTGACTTATAGCCCCGCCCTGGTTAAGTGCGTCACGACGATACCCTCTCTGGCCGGCAAACTCCTTCCCCAGGCGCGTCAGGCCTGGATTAATGGCACAGATTCCGCACAGGCTGCGGTGTCACTGGCGCAGACCTTCCCTCAGGCGGTAACGGCCGAGACCTCGTGGAAACGCTTTAACCGTGAAGAGACCAGCGGTAAGCTTGTTGCAGCACGTCAGACCCTTACTTATCTTGCGCCCTCAGCGCAGGCCCTGGCTCAGGCCCGTTTAGCCTTCAGAGCGGGAGACCCTGGCGCAGAAGCGACACTTGCAGGACTTTCTGCTTCTGATCAGGCTGATACCACACTGGTATATGACAGGCTGCACTGGCTGCGGCTGCAAAAACGTGATGATGAAGCCTTGGCTTTATGGAAAAATGCCGGTGTACAGGCCGAGGAAAAAACGCACCTGAGTGCTTTCTGGCGCGAACGTGATGCACTCTCGCGTGATTTCCTGCAAAATAATCAGAATACTGAAGCGTTCTGGGTCGCTGATGACAAAATAACAACCGGTGTAAACCGTCTTGATGCGGCTTTTCTGAGTGGCTGGATTGCTCTGCAAAAGCTGAATATGCCCTCTATTTCAGAGCCATTGTTTCGCAGCCTGGCAGATTCCTCTTCTTTAATTACAAAAAGCCGCGGTTATTACTGGCTGGGGCGCACGCATGCCAGACTGAACCAAACCGCTTCGGCACAGGCAGACTACGCCCGTGCTGCCGGGTATGCAGGTACATTTTACGGGCAGATGGCAGCGGCTGAACTTGATGGTAAGCGCCCTACCCTGCTTAACCCCGATATTATACCAGCCGCTGTCACCAGAAGTCTGCGCGCATGGCAAAACCCCATGCCTCTTTCTGCTGCGGAGGATAGTCCCGGGGGGAATGATCTTGCCCGTGCTGCCGAAATTCTTGTGTCGTGGAATGACCGGCCTCATGCCCGTGATTTTCTGAGCCTGATGCTTATCAGAGCCAGGTCTCTGCGTGAAAAAATAGCCATTGCGCATCTGGCAACCCGTCTGCAAATTCCTGATACAGGTGTTATGGTTGCGCGCTATGCCGGCAGAGATGGTCTCTTCCTGCTGCGTGAAGGCTGGCCACAGCCTTATACTCTGCCGACAGGCACGGCTGTTTCTCCCGCTCTTGTTCAGGGGCTGATCCGTCAGGAAAGCAGCTTTAACCCGGATGCTGTCAGTCCCTCAAACGCAATCGGCCTGATGCAACTTAAGACAGGCACCGCGCATGATATGTTACAGTCTGCGGGGCTTCCTGCCTCTGCGGCAACTGCAGGCGGGCTGCATAACCCCGATAATAACATGCGCCTTGGCATGGCCTATCTGTCTTATCTGCAGGGGCGGTTTGCCTCTGTCGTACCTTATGTCACCGCATCTTATAACGGGGGACCAAACCGCCTGGCGCGCTGGCTGAGTGCACAGGGCAACCCTGCTGAAAGTCAGGCCAGTCAGGATGACATGATCGACTGGATTGAAACCATTCCTTACGGCGAAACACGTAATTACGTGCAGCGTGTGTGGGAAAATATGACGATATATAGCGTTCTGGGGAAAAACACATGACGATTGCACGTATTATTGCGACCTTTGGTGGCTGTGGGCTTGCACCTAAAGCGCCGGGCACGGTCGGGTCTCTGGCAGCACTCATTGCTGGTTTACCTTTGCTTAAAAAGCCAAAGGTTTTGTTGCTGAGCGCTGTTGCGGCAACAGGTGTTGGTTTGTGGGCTTCACACAAAGCCGGTGACGGTGAAGATCACAGCTGGATTGTGATTGATGAAGTTGCCGGAATGTGGATCAGCCTTCTGGCCTGTGCTGCAGTCGATAAAAAGAAATCAGCCGGCTGGTTGTGGCCTTTAGTTGCTTTTGGTTTATTTCGCCTGTTTGACATTAAAAAACCCGGGCCTGTTGGCTATATGGATCGACGCCATGATGCGGTTGGCATTATGGGCGATGATGTTGTTGCCGGTATAATGGCTGCGCTCTGCATTAAAGTACTGCGTACTGCTGCCGGCTTTTTTAAAAAGGCCTGAGATCTGATGTTTTCCCTCACCGCTCCCTCTGATGCCCTGCTGACAGAAGGTCTGCTGACAGCAAAAGCTGTCATGGAGCGTCTCAGCCAGTCAGGCCAGCGTGTTGTAACTGCAGAGAGTTGCACTGGTGGTCTTGTTTCGGCTTTGCTTGTGCATCATGCCGGTGCATCTGACTGTGTTGAGGGAGCGTTTGTTACTTATTCTAATCAGCTAAAACACTCTGCTCTTGATGTCAGGGACGAGACACTGGCCCGTTTTGGCGCTGTGAGTGCAGAGACCGTGACAGAAATGGCTGAAGGCGCGCTGCGTGCTGCAGCCAGAGCAACAGTTGCAGTTTCTGTCTCTGGTATTGCCGGGCCAGGTGGCGGGTCTGATGAAAAGCCTGTTGGTCTTGTATGGTTCGGTCTGGCGGTGAACGGTAAAAAAACTAAAGCCGCAAGTCAGAATTTTGAGGGCAGCCGTACCGAAATACGCTGGCAGGCTGCCCTTTATGCATTACAGCTTATCGCTGGATATGATGAGTAAAAGCGTGCCTTAGTCTTTACTGAAAGAAGGCATGACTGGTGCATCAGGGAACGGTGGTGCTGTCGTTCCCGTTCCCGGAGCGATCATGACCGGCTGCGGCTGTACAGGCGCTTTAGCTGCTACGGGAGCAGCTGCTTTATGGTCTTTTTTGTGCTTGTCGGGTGTACTGCAGCCCGCAGTCAGTGCTGCGATTGTCACTAAAATAGTCGCGTTACGTATTAAGCTCATAAAATGATTACCCTGCGTGAGACGATTATTACTTCATAAGCTTCGCAGAGTATCACTATTACTGCAAAGCTGCTGACGTTTTACCAAGTGTGAGATATATTGCCTGGGGCGGCCCGTAAATATCACGGGCACGTTTAAGAAACGCTGTGACCATGCGACGCACGGCTTCAGCAAACACGACACCAATTGCGGCTTGCAGAATTTTAGAACGAAATTCAAAGTCGACGAAAAATTCGACCTGGCAACCACGGGGGTCTGGTGTGAAAATCCACACATTTTTGAGGTATTTAAACGGTCCCTGCTCATACTGAACAAGGATGCGCGAGGGTCTCTCAAGCGTTACGCGAGAGGTAAAACTTTCCCGGAAAGGGCCAAAACCAATAGCCAGGTCCGCAACCAGTTCGGTTTGTGTCTTTGTGCGTATACGCGATGAAACACACCAGGGAAGAAATTCAGGATAGCGTGCAACATCAGCAACAAGGTCAAAAATCTGTTCTGGCGGATAAGCAAGAACACGCTTTTCTGCGTGTTTAGGCATTCTGACTTCCTTTCAGACGTTCTGAGCGCGCCTGCCTCAGAGCCGCGAAGTCTGCGTCGGCATGGTAAGATGATCTGGTAAGAGGGCTGGAACTTACCTGTAAAAAACCCTTGGCACGGGCCATAGCGCCATACTCCTCAAATTCCTGAGGGGTAATAAAACGGTCAACGGCAGCGTGCTTAACGGTAGGCTGAAGGTACTGTCCCATGGTGATAAAATCAACATCAGCAATACGCAGGTCATCCATAACCTGTGCGAGCTCCATTTTTTCTTCACCCAGGCCGAGCATGAGGCCTGACTTGGTGAAAATGGAAGGATCAAGCTGTTTGATACGGTCAAGCAGCCTTAAGGACTGATAGTACCGTGCACCGGGCCTGATCGTCGGGTAGAGGCGTGGTACAGTTTCAAGGTTGTGATTAAATACATCAGGTTTTGCTTCAGCAATCACTTCAAGAGTATTTTGCTTACGTAAAAAATCCGGTGTCAGAATTTCAATAGTTGTTTCTGGTGATGCGGCACGCACAGCCGTGATCACACGTGCAAAATGTTTTGCCCCGCCATCAGCCAGGTCATCACGGTCAACCGAGGTAATCACGACATGGCGCAGGCCAAGTTTGGCGACAGCATCGGCAACACGGGCGGGTTCGTCATCATCCAGCGCATTTGGCATACCCGTTGTAATGTTGCAGAACGCGCAGGCACGGGTGCAGATTTCGCCCATGATCATCATGGTGGCATGACGCTGTGACCAGCATTCACCAATATTGGGGCATGCGGCCTCTTCGCACACTGTGACGAGCTTGTTCTCGCGCATCAGGTTGCGGGTCTCATGATAGACCGGATCAACCGGAGCCTTCACACGGATCCAGCTCGGTTTACGGGCAACAGGGTTGTCAGGCCGGTGTGCTTTTTCCGGATGTCTGACTTTCTCTGCGCCACCTTTGCGGTGATCGATCAATACACGAGTGGACATATATCTGGTTCTGCCTGTTCTGAAACCATCATCAGAACTGGAGCTTCCTGCCCTCTGCGTCAAGGCAGGAAGTGTGCTCCTTCACTCTGATCAGGTATTACCTCTGCACAATACACATTTCAGAGTGTAAACTCTAGAAATGCAGCGCACCATCATAAGCTGCAAGTACAGCTTCATGCATTGATTCTGAGATGGTCGGATGCGGGAAGATCGTTTCGATCAGCTCTGCTTCCGTCAGCTCACTGCTGCGCGCAATAACGTAGCCCTGAATCATTTCCGTAACCTCGGCGCCAATCATGTGTGCGCCAAGCAGCTCACCGGTTTTGGCATCAAACACGGTTTTGATCAGACCTTCAGGCTCGCCCATGGCCAGTGCTTTACCGTTTGCTGCCAGAGGGAACTTGCCCACCCGCACTTTATAACCGGCTTCTTTGGCTTTTGCTTCTGTATAGCCAACAGAAGCTACCTGAGGGCGACAATATGTGCAGCCAGGAATTTTTGTCGGATCAATAGCATGAACGGTTTTGCCGGCAATTGCCTCAACGCACATGACAGCTTCGTGGCTGGCTTTATGGGCAAGCCATGGTGCGCCGGCAATATCGCCAATAGCATAAATACCAGGTTCAGCCGTGCGGCACAGGGAGTCAGTTACAATATGGGTACGATCAACAACAATTTTTGTGTTTTCAAGACCGAGATTTTCAACATTACCCACAATACCAACGGCTGAAATCACCCGGTCAACAACGATTGTCTGTGTTTTGCCACCGGCTTCAACAGGAACAGAAACTTCACTGGCCGTTTTGCTCAAAGCTCCCAGTTTTGCACTGGTTATAACTTTAATGCCCTGTTTCTCGAAAGATTTCTGAGCAATAGCACTGATCTCTTCATCTTCGACCGGCAGTATGCGTGGCGCAACTTCAACCAGTGTGACTTCTGAACCCATATTACGGTAGAATGAAGCAAATTCAGTGCCAATAGCACCTGAACCAATAACCAGCAGGCGGGCTGGCAGTTCTTCAGGCACAAGTGCTTCACGGTAGGACCATACCAGCTTACCATCAGGCTCAAGTCCTGGCAGTTTGCGGGCCCGGGCACCCGTGGCCAGAATAACATGGTGTGCGCTCAGTGTTGCCGTAACCGCATCTTTCTCGTGCACCAGCACCTTGCGTGTGCCGTCTTTTGCCAGCTCGCCAAGTTTACCAAAACCATTAAAAACAGGCACTTTGGCTTTTTTAAGCAGGTGAGCAATACCGCCTGAGAGCTTACCGGATACAGCGCGTGAGCGGGCAACGACAGCCTTAAAGTCAAAGCTGATGTTATCAGCTTTAAAACCATAAGCAGGCAGATCATGCAGAAGATGGTTAATTTCCGATGCTCTGAGCAATGCCTTGGTGGGAATACATCCCCAGTTCAGGCAGATACCGCCCAGATGATTTGCTTCAACTACAGCAACAGAAAGCCCCAGCTGGGCAGCGCGCAGTGCTGCCACATACCCGCCAGGTCCGCCCCCGACAACGATAATATCAAAATTTGTCTGGCTCATGATGAGTCTCTCAGTCAGATAACAAGGTTCAGAGGAGATTCAACAACAGAACGGAAGGCTGACAGCCATTCTGCTGCGGTTGAGCCATCAATTACACGATGATCAACTGAGAGGGTCACGGTCATAACAGTTGCTGGCACGATCTCGCTGCCCTTAATCACAGGCTGCCTGCGACCTGCGGCAATAGCCAGAATGGCAGCCTGTGGCGGGTTAATAATAGCTGAGAAATCTTTTACGCCATACATACCCATGTTGGAGACGGAGAATGTGCCACCCTGGAATTCATCCGGCTTCAGCTTGCCTTCGCGGGCACGTTTGACCAGATCTTTCGCTTCCTGGCTGATTTGTCGGAGGCTTTTTTTATCAGCCTGTCTGACGATAGGCGTGATCAGACCATCAGGAATAGAAACAGCGACTGAAATGTCGGCATCATCATACAGAATCATCGCCTCATCGGTATAAGAGGCGTTGACAGCAGGTACGCGTTTCAGAGCCACAGCGACAGCTTTAATCAGCATGTCATTAACGGAAATTTTGAAAGATTCTTCGCCTTCAGATGCTGCCAGAGCATTAATCTGTGAACGCAGAGCCAGCAGAGCATCAAGCTCAACATCAACAGAAACGTAGAAGTGAGGAATGGTGCTTTTGGCTTCGGTCAGACGTTTTGCAATGACCTTACGCATTGTAGAATGCGGGACAGTGCGGGTCTCGCCTGCTGCAACAGCGGCCTGGACAGGTGCTTTTGGTGCAGAGGCCGCAGCTTCAACATCACGACGGACAATACGGCCGTGCGGGCCGCTTCCCTTCAGTTTCGAGATGTCGATGTTGTTCTGCTTCGCAATGCGACGTGCCAGTGGAGAGGCAAAGATACGATCTTTACCATGAGCCGGAGCGACCTTCGCTGGTGTGAGGGCTGGTGCAGCAGCAGCTTTTTTTGCCGGTTCAGCAACGGAAGCTGCCGGAGCAGCGGCTGGTGCCGGTGGCGCAGATTTTGTAACCTGATCAGGCACAGCCTCGCCTTCTTCTACAAGAATGGCGATCGGTGTGTTAACAGCAACGCCCTGCGCTCCGGCCTCGATCAGAATACGCCCCAGAATGCCTTCATCAACGGCTTCGACTTCCATCGTTGCTTTATCAGTTTCGATTTCAGCCAGAACGTCACCGCTTGAAACGGTGTCGCCCTCTTTTTTAAGCCAGCGTGCCAGTGTGCCCTCAGTCATCGTCGGAGAGAGCGCGGGCATAAGAATTTCAGTAGCCATTTTGCTTCTCCTCAGACCATGCCACGCACAGCGTTTACAATATCTTCAGCGTGGGGCAGTGCCAGCTTTTCAAGGTTGGCAGCGAAAGGCATGGGTACATCAACACCAGCCACACGAACCGGTGGGGCATCCAGCCAGTCAAATGCATGTTCGGTGATCTGCATAGCAACTTCAGCGCCAATACCTGCAAATGGCCAGCCTTCTTCAACGGTCACCAGACGGCTGGTTTTCTTCACGCTCTCAACAATTGTTGCGGTATCGAGCGGACGCAGACTGCGCAGGTTAATCACTTCGGCGCTGATCCCCTGCTCAGCCAGAACCTTAGCCGCTTCAAGAGCTTCACCCACCATGATGGAGAAGGCAACGATTGTTACATCAGTCCCTGCCCGTTCAATTTTGGCCTTGCCTATTGGCAAAATGAAATCTTCATCGGTCGGACATTCAAATTTATGCCCGTAGAGAATTTCATTTTCCAGGAAAATGACAGGGTTCGGGTCACGAATGGCTGCTTTAAGCAGGCCTTTTGCATCTGCTGCTGACCATGGCACAACCACCTTCAGGCCAGGCACATGAGCATACCAGCTGCCATAACATTGTGAATGCTGTGCACCCACACGTGCTGCCGCACCGTTAGGACCACGGAACACAATGGGACACCCCATCTGCCCGCCTGACATATACAGGGTTTTAGCAGCAGAGTTGATAATGTGGTCGATTGCCTGCATGGAGAAGTTCATGGTCATGAACTCAACAACAGGTTTCAGGCCGGTCAGGGCTGCACCCACTGCCATGCCGGTAAAGCCGTGTTCGGTGATAGGCATGTCAATGACGCGTTTTTCGCCAAACTCTGCCAGCAGCCCCTGAGAAACTTTATAAGCCCCCTGGTACTGACCAACTTCTTCCCCCATCAGGAAGACGTCTTCGTCATGACGTAATTCTTCACCCAGAGCCTGATTAAGTGCCTCTCTGACCGTCATTTCTGCTGTCGGACCCCAGTCTTTCTCGACATAGGTTTCTCCCTCAGCATATGTCGCTGGTGCGCTCACCGGTGCGACAGCTGCCTGAGCAGGTTCGGCAGAGGGCTGCGGTGCAGCAGCTGAGGCATGCTCGGGAACAGCTTCGCCTTCCTCAACCAGAATGGCGATCGGTGTGTTGACTGCTACACCCTGCGTGCCAGCCGGTATCAGAATACGACCGAGAATGCCCTCATCAACGGCTTCGACTTCCATCGTTGCCTTATCAGTTTCGATTTCTGCCAGAATTTCGCCGCTTGCTACGGTGTCACCTTCGTTCTTCAGCCAGCGTGAGAGCGTACCTTCTGTCATGGTGGGAGAAAGCGCGGGCATTAAAATATCTGTAGCCATAATCAGTCAACCTTCCTGCAGAACGTCAGTGTAGAGCTCGGCAGGGTCAGGGAACGGACTGGTCTGCGCAAATTCAACACAATCTTTAACAGTGTCTTTTACATCATTTTCAATGCTCTTGATCTCATCTTCGGTGACACCGGAATCGAGCAGAATATGACGAACATGTTCAATGGGATCACGATTTTTACGAACAGATTCAACTTCTTCGCGGGTACGATATTTTGCCGGATCAGAGACAGAGTGACCACGATAACGATAGGTCATAATTTCGAGCAGATAAGGCCCTTTACCTGCACGGCAGTGTGCCACGACCTCAGCCGTTGCTTCATACACTGCGGCAACATCCATACCGTCAACGCGGCGACCGGGAATGCCCCATGGCTCGCCATTGCGCCAGAACTCTTTCGAGGCAGAGGCACGTTCGACGCTTGTTCCCATACCGTAGAGATTATTTTCGATAATAAAGATGCAGGGTAATTTATGGAGTGCTGCCAGGTTAAAGCTTTCATAAACCTGACCCTGGTTAGCCGCACCATCACCAAAATATGCGACAGCAACCTCGTCTGTGCCACGATATTTGTTAGCAAAGGCAAGCCCCGCACCCAAAGCAACCTGTGCGCCTACAATGCCATGACCGCCATAGAAATTTTTCTCACGCGAGAACATATGCATCGAGCCGCCTTTACCGCGTGAATAACCTGTTTCACGCCCGGTCAGCTCAGCCATAACGCCACGTGCGCTCATGCCGGCGGCCAGCATCTGCCCGTGATCGCGGTAGGAGGTGATGATTTTGTCACCATCTTTAAGGGCCATCTGCACGCCTACCACAACGGCTTCCTGCCCGATATAAAGGTGGCAGAAACCGCCGATAAGACCCATGCCATAAAGCTGGCCGGCTTTTTCCTCAAATTTACGGATCAGCAGCATATTATGAAAAGCCTGCTGAAACTGCTCTCTGGTCAGAGAGGGACCATTCCCGCCTGAAATGAGGGTGCCGTGGGTCTCTGCCTGCATAAGGTGGTCCTTCATACTTAAAGATGCGTTCGCAACATTTTAAGGAAATGTTATGATAAAGCGTGTTTTTTGAAAATAATGTTTATTACGTGAGAAGGTAAGATTTCTATTTTGTGATAGCGGTCTTTCAGGCTGCGTTATACTCCCCTGACTGTCCTCCGCTTTTATGGAGCAGGTGAATATCAGAAATACACATGCCACGGTCAGCAGCCTTGCACATATCGTACAGCGTCAGTGCTGCCACAGACACTGCCGTAAGTGCCTCCATTTCAACACCGGTCGCCCCGCTGGTGGAGACAGAGGCCCTGATTTCAATTCCTCTGCCGTCGGGGATGAGGTCAACCTCAACGCTGCTTAATGACAGAGGGTGACAAAGGGGAATAATATCCGATGTTTTTTTTGCGGCCATAATTGCAGCGATACGTGCGGTTGCAAGAACGTCCCCCTTAGCTGCCCGCCCGGAAAGGACAAGCTCAAGGGTTTCCTTCGTCATAGAGATATGACCTTTAGCGACTGCTTTACGGCGCGTCGGTGCTTTTGATGAAATATCCACCATACGCGCCTCGCCGGCATCATTCAGATGTGTCAGGCCGGAATGACGGGTTGTCATCAGGCACGACCAAGAAGTACACGAGCCGCCTGCCCCGGATCCGGCTGGCGCAGCAGCGATTCACCAACAAGGAAGCCTGTCACACCGATATCAGTCAGGCGTGTTACTTCAGCATGCGTTTTAATGCCGCTTTCAGAAACAATAATCCGGTCAGGTGGCACCAGAGGCGTTAAGGCGACGGTCGTCTCGATGTCTGTGATCAGCGTTCTGAGATTGCGGTTATTAATACCAATCAAAAAGGCATCAATTGCCAGGGCCCGGTTGAGTTCCTCTTCATCATGGACTTCGAGAAGAACATCCATTTCCAGGCCTTTAGCGTGGTCAACCAGTTCCTGCAGTTCTTCATCACTCAGAATCCCAACAATCAGCAGGATACAGTCAGCGCCAATGGTGCGGCTTTCATAAACCTGCCACGGGTCTATAATGAAGTCTTTGCGTAAAACCGGCAGAGATGTTGCCGCACGTGCTACCTGGAGATCCTCATTGCTGCCGTGGAAGCATGAGCTTTCAGTCAGAACAGAAAGGCATGCTGCACCGGCCTGTTCATAAGCCTGAGCGATAGCTGCAGGATTATAATTCTCCTGCAGAATCCCGGCTGAAGGAGAGGCTTTTTTAAGTTCCGCAATGAGCCCGACAGAGCGATCTGCCGACTTTTCTTTTAATGCACGACAAAACCCACGTGGTGCCTCTTTTACGTCCTGTGCTCTTGCCGTGATCTCTTTGAGAGAGACAAGGGTCGAGCGATGTTCAACTTCCAGGCGCGTTCGTGCACAGATACGTGCCAGCACATCGGGCAGCTCATCTGATGTTTTTATGTCAGAAGGGGTTGCGGTTGATGGCGTAGTTGTTTCGGTCATAATTATCCTGTGGTGTTTTAAACGTGCGATTCAGACGATGAGAGACGTAAGTCCTGTAGCAAAGCCATAGCTGAGCCATCGTCAAGCGGGCGACTAACAACGGAAATAACTTCCCGCAAAGCGCGCGTGTCAAAACTATCATTTTTCAAAATAGATACCCGGCCTGAAACATGCAGGGCGCAGGCGGCATTGAGCAGAACTGTATCACGATACGGCCCGGTTGCACCATGCAAAAGTTCTGTCAGAGCCAGAGCGTTCTCCCCGGGGCTTCCTCCCCTGATAGCTGAAACCGGTGCAGATATGAGGCCGCTCATCTCCGGTTCAAGTAACAGGGTATTTTTTTTACCCTGCTCACAGCTGACAATATGTGTCGGGCCGGCAAGAGTAACTTCGTCAATACCCTGTATTTCACCATCAGGCATGCCGCATACAGCCCAGGCCATCTCGGCCCCAAGTGTCGCCAGAACATCAGCAATAATACTGAGCCATTCTGTTGAAAAAACACCGGTCATCTGTCGTTTAACGCCGGCGGGGTTTGAGAGTGGCCCTATCAGGTTAAAAAGAGTGCGAATGCCCAGCGCTTTTCGTGCCTGTGCCGCAAATCGCATTCCAGGGTGATGGTTAGGAGCCGCCATAAAAGTCAGATTGTGTGTATTCAGCTGCGCAGAAAGAGCCGCCGGGTCACTAAGCAGAGGAATACCCAGGGCTGAAAGCACATCAGAGGCGCCCGTCTGAGAAGAAACCGCTCTGTTACCATGCTTGGCAACAGGCACACCAAGAGCGGCAAGAACAAAAGCTGTGGCTGTGGAAACATTAAGGGTATTATAGCCGTCGCCACCCGTGCCGCAGACATCCATTGCTCCGGCTGGTGCGCCGGGAACAGCTACCATGGCATTGCGCATGGCAGTTACGGCACCCAGAAGTTCAGGCAGATCTTCTTTTTGCATACGCAGGGCAACGGCAAAAGCTGCAATGCACTCAGAAGGAACGTGCCCTTCCATAATCAGGCGGAAAGCATATTCTGTTTCTGCCTGGCTTAGTCTTTTTCCCTGACACAGATTGTTAAGATAATCTTTAAAAACAGAACGATAGTCTGATAGTGCAGGTTGCGCTGGATGTATTGTCATGCGTTCAGGCTGGAGATGTCTGTCTGGCCCATGCGCGGGCCTGGGTCATGAAGTTGCGCAAAATCTGATGGCCGCACTCTGACGCAATGCTTTCAGGATGGAACTGCACCCCGGATACCGGAAAGTGGCGGTGCCTTACACCCATTATAACATTATCTTCAGTCCAGGCCGTAACTTCCAGTTCATCAGGTATGCTGTCAGGGGCCAGTGTCAGGCTATGGTAGCGCGTGGCCTTAAACGGGTCAGGCAAATCTTTAAAAACATCACTGTTATTATGAAATACCGGGCTGACCTTACCATGCATAGGCACAGGCGCTCTTACAACTTTTGCTCCGAACACCTGCCCTATGGACTGATGCCCCAGACAAACCCCGAAAACCGGGATTTTACCGGCAGCCTTAGAAATCAGGTCACAACAGATTCCGGCCTCGTCCGGTGAGCACGGGCCGGGTGAGAGAACAATAGCTTCAGGTGCAAGAGCAACCGCTTCAGCGGCACTCAGGGCATCATTGCGATAGACGCGACACGTCTCCCCGAGTTCACCAAGATAGTGAACCAGGTTGAATGTAAAGCTATCGTAATTGTCGATAAGCAGGATCATGACGTGATGATGCCTTTGTGCAGAGATGAGGTCAAATTCAGGATGGGGATGAGAGTTTCTGAGCCTGAAGAATGGCAGATTCAGCGGCCCTAAAAACAGCACGGGCTTTATGTTGCGTTTCGGCATATTCGGCATCAGGCACACTATCTGCCACGACACCGCAGCCAGCCTGCACGTACATCATACCATCTTTTACAACAGCCATACGCAGGCCGATACAGGTATCCATATCGCCACCTGCACCAAAATAGCCAATACAACCAGCATATGTCGCACGGCGGGTTGGCTCGACTTCGTCAATAATTTCCATGGCGCGGATTTTGGGCGCGCCGGTTAGTGTACCTGCGGGAAAGGCTGCAACCAGCGCATCAAGCGCATCAAGGTCAGGAGAGAGCGTGCCTTCAACGTTAGAAGAAATATGCATAACGTGGCTAAAACGCTCAATGACAAACTGCTCTGTGACTTTTACTGAGCCTGGTTTGCACACGCGCCCGACATCGTTGCGCCCAAGGTCGATGAGCATCAGGTGTTCTGCCAGCTCTTTCTGATCGCTGAGCAGATCCTGCTCAAGGCGACGATCTTCCTCAATATCTTTCCCTCTTGGGCGGGTACCTGCCAGAGGGCGAACGGTCATTTTTCCTTCGCTTAGCCGCACCAGAATTTCCGGAGAAGACCCGACAAGTGAAAAACGACCAAAATCAAGATGGAACAGGAAGGGCGCAGGGTTAATACGCCTCAGGCTACGATATAAACTCAGAGAAGGCAGAGTAAATGGTGTAGAAAAGCGCTGGCTCGGCACAACCTGAAAGGCGTCCCCTGCCCTGATATAATCCTGGATACGTTTTACAGCCTCACAAAACTGCTCTTTCGTGAAGGTTGATCCAGGCTGCTGAAAGTCAGCAACCGGCGGGGTTATGCTTTCCTCAGGTAACCCGGCATTCAGGCAGGCACGCGCCTGAGCCAGCAGTGCCTGAGCGTTTTCCCAGCTGTCTTCACAGCTCTGCCCGGTCTTCGGGCGTACTGGTGCAGCAAGAATAAGCTCATCACTGACCGTATCAAAAACAGCAAATAAACCGGGGCGAATCATAACAGATTCGGGCAGGTTGAGGTCATCTTCAGGAGGGTGCGGCAGCTTTTCCATCTGCCTCACCATGTCATAACCGAGATAGCCAAAAAGACCCGCTATCATGGGGGGGAGCCCATCGGGCAGATCAAGCTGAGTTTCGTTAATCAGGCTGCGTAAATGGGTCAGAGCAGCTTCGGTAATCTGTTCCGGTGCGGTGTCTGCATCTTCCGGTGCGCGGTCAAGCAGAACTTTGCCCTGATGGCAGGTCCAGACAAGATCAGGTTTAAGAGCGATAACAGAGTAGCGACCACGGGCAGCCCCTCCCTCTACACTTTCAAGCAACAGACTATACTGCTGCGACGTCGCATCAAGGGACCTGAGGCGTATATAAGCAGAGACCGGCGTAAGGAGGTCGGCAGGCTCGACAGAAAACACAACACTCGCCTGGCCATTATCCCAGCGTGCTCTGACCTCCTGCAGGGAGGGAGAGGTCTGCATATGGGTCATAACACTCATCGTTGTGTATTTCCGCCAAAGCCAAGAGCGTTAATAACAGCTGCTACGGCCTGATTGTTGATCTGAGGAGGGCTCTTTTTGACCAGAGCATTGACATAAGAAGATGCAAGATCATCCGCATTGCTGCGTGCCAGACTTTGTCTGATGTTTTGCATAGCAACGACATTCTTGTCTGACTGAGGCTGATAAACCTTTGTAACCGTCGCGATGATAAAGCTGTCATCATTCTCAGTCATGGCAGACTGCCCGGCTTTCATGTGCATCAGCAGTGCCATCAGATCCTGCGGGATGGCAGAGTTTGGTGCTGAGCGTGAGAAAGAGGCATTTTTCACGACAGAAGGAGAATCTGAGGCAGCTGAAACGCCACCTTTCTGCTGTGCTGCAAGATAAACGTCAGTTGCATGTTTATTGGCTGCCTGTCGCATCATATCAGACTGCCATGCGCTCAGCACATCCTGGCGGGCCTGCTCAAACGTACGGGGCCGGGCCGGTGTGACCTCGTCAACCTGCACGGCATACCAGCTATTGTCGGGCCCTTCGATCAGGTTAGGCTGCTCTCCTTTTTTTGCAGAGAAAATTTTCTGAATAATGGCAGCGCGCAATTTACCCGATGCAGGGAGAGGGGCTGGCTCTTTATCCTGTGTATTGCCCTGAGCATCAAGGCTGCCGGCAGCAGCAACGGCACCGATATCAGAAGGAATAGTATCAAGGCCATTGCTGGCAATAACATCCTGAAGCTGACGGCTGCGTTCGCTTATCAGCTGAGGAGCCTTTGCGGTGCGGTACTGGTCAAGAATTTCAGCACGTGCCTGTTCAAAGGATGTGTTTTTAGGAGGGATAATTTTCAGCACCCTGAAAATCGCCCAGCCGGCTTCTGTTTTCACCGGACCGTCGATCTGTGAAACGGGGGATGCAAAAATAGCACTGGCGAGTGCTTCTGACGGAATAGCAGATGGTCTGATACCAGACATTTCGACCGAAGCACTGCCTTTTGATGCCGCCTGCATACCGGCCCAGTCAGTGCCGTTTTTCCACATTGCAGCAAGTTTTGCAGCTTCATCCTGGTTGTTCAGTGTGATGATCTGAACATCGCGGGTTTCAGGTACATTATAATGTGATTTCTGGCCGTCATAGGCGCGCTGAAGCAATTTATCTTCAACGGTGATGCTTTTTGCTATCGTTTCAGGCGAAATGACAACAATTCTGGCATG
Organism: Acetobacter sp. DsW_059; assembly: GCF_002153695.1. NCBI lineage: Bacteria > Pseudomonadati > Pseudomonadota > Alphaproteobacteria > Acetobacterales > Acetobacteraceae > Acetobacter > Acetobacter sp. DsW_059. The sequence goes on along the minus strand of NZ_JOPI01000014.1, from coordinate 51,851 downwards.
GCGATACTCAGGAAGCTGAAACAGCCAGGGGTGATTGCTGTAATAACGATGCAGGACTGCTTCTGAAGGCTGAGCAGGAGGCTGAAAATCAGAGAAAGGAATTCTCAAAAAATCAACAACCCGTGTCTGCAATCCGTAATCAGCCAGGTAGCGCGCAACAGTTGATGAAGAACCAGCCCCCAGCTCTATCGGCTGAAGAACGGCGCGGATAGCAAGGTCATTATGTACCAGCTTTAAAAACCCCTGCTCTGTCATGTTATTGCTGCTCAGCACAGAATTAAACAGAGTGCGGTCAAAAGTTCCTGCGGCATTATGAAATGCAGGAACAGAAAAAACTTCATCACGAATAGCTGAATCAGGCACCCTGATATCAGAATGCTGGCTGGCCAGAATAAGTTCCTGACGCTGAATAAGCTGATTCAGGCTCTGATAAGCGGCCTGCTGCCCGACATAAGGCGGAATTTGTGCAGGGTTGCTGACACCAATCCGCTTTGTAATGTCGGGGAGGCTTTTTCTCAGCTGTTCATCAAGACTCATGGTCGTGATTTCGTCACTGCCTATTTTGGCAGCAACATCATTCCCGGTGCCCATAAAGTTGATGATGTTACCTGCGCCAAAGCCAATAAAGGCGAGGAACACGCCAATGACCATAACGCGGCCCAGCCATGACTCAACAAAAATACGACGCAGGGATGAAAGCATAAATGAAAATCCGTAACAAAATCAGAGTTTGGAAAGCCGCTCAGAAGGTGGCAATATAAACAGCCCGGACACTCTTGACCAGATACAACCGTTTCATCTTCTCAGATGAAACGGAGATGGCTCACTGTGTATGGTAAAAATATGGTTTAGGCGGCAATATAGCTGAGCTGCACCTGTTTGAAGGTTGTGGCAATCGCTGCATAAGGAAAGCTGATATGAGCAGACAGATAATTGTTGGCAACTGGAAAATGAACGGAACGACCCGTGATTCGAAAGCGCTGGTCCAGGCGATTTCGGGCGGTGTGAAGGCTGAAGGTCCTGATGTTGTTATCTGTCCGCCATTTACGCAGCTCTCACTGGCGGCATCACAGCTTGAAGGCACTTCAGTCAGGCTTGGAGCTCAGGATTGCCATAAAGCGGCGTCAGGCGCTTATACAGGAGATATCTCCCCTGCGATGCTGACAGATCTTGGCGTGTCACACGTTATTCTGGGGCATTCTGAACGTCGTCAGGGGCATGGTGAACTTGATGAAACAGTAAGAGAAAAAGCCGTGGCAGCGGCAAAAGCCGGGCTGACACCTGTTGTCTGCATTGGCGAGACCGAAGATCAGCGTGAAAGCGGTGATCATTTTGATGTGCTTGGCTGGCAAATTAAAGGGTCGTTACCGGATGATTTTTCAGGTATACTGGCTTACGAGCCTATCTGGGCAATCGGGACAGGTCGCGCAGCAACGACAGAAGAAATAGCCGAGACAATGGTTTTTCTGCGTCAGGAGCTGGTGCGTCAGTTTGCTGAAAATGGAAAAAAAGTCAGAATTCTGTATGGCGGTTCCGTTAATAATGAAAATGCGGCTTCCATTCTGTCCATTCCCGAGGTAGCAGGTGCACTGGTTGGCGGCGCAAGCCTGAAGCCTGATGCGTTTTTATCTATTATTCATGCCGCTTCAGCATCCTGAGCAGTATATTCTATTCGGAAGACAATATGACCACAGTCCTGCTGATTCTCCATTTTTGCGTGACCATCGCTCTTATTGGCGTTGTGCTTATTCAGCGCAGTGAAGGCGGCGGGCTTGGTATTGGTAACAGCCAGGGCATGGGTGCGTTCATGTCAGGTCGTGGCACTGCCAATCTGCTGACCCGCAGCACAGCCGTACTTGCCGGTCTGTTTATGCTGCTGTCTCTGGTTCTTGCTGTACTGAACCGTGGCTCAGTCAGTGGTTATGGTCATGATATTCTGGCACAGCCAGCCCCTGTTGCGGCACCGGCTTCGCCCGCATCAGTTTCAGCGCCGGCTAAGCCCGCGCCAGCTCCTGTCGGCCAGGCTGCACAGCCAGCGGCGGGACACTGAGCCCCCGGAGCACTCTCACTATACTGTATCAGGCAGCTGAGAGTGCTCTGTCAGGAAACAGAAAACCTTTTTTTGTGCCTGTCTTTACTCATTTTGCTTTGTGCGTGTAGAAAGTCTGTCCATGACTCGCTTTGTATTTGTTACCGGTGGTGTTGTTTCCTCTCTTGGTAAGGGAATAGCATCAGCTGCACTTGCCGCATTGCTGCAGGCCCGTGGGTATAAAGTTCGCTTACGCAAACTTGACCCGTATCTTAACGTCGACCCTGGTACGATGAGCCCGTTTCAGCATGGTGAAGTTTTTGTCACTGATGATGGTGCCGAAACTGACCTTGATCTGGGCCATTATGAGCGCTTTACCGGCGTGAATGCGACCCGGGAAGACAACACAACAACCGGAAAAATTTACTCTGATGTGATCGCGCGTGAGCGCCGCGGTGACTATCTTGGTGGAACTGTTCAGGTTATTCCGCATATTACTGATGCGATTAAAAATATCGTCGTTGCTAATACAGACCATCTTGACTTCGTGCTGGTTGAAATAGGCGGTACTGTCGGTGATATTGAAAGCCTGCCTTTCCTTGAATCGATCCGTCAGCTTCGTAATGACCTGGGCATGGCCCAGACAATGGTTGTCCATCTTACTTTGCTGCCATGGATCCCCTCAGCAGGTGAGCTGAAAACGAAGCCGACCCAGCATTCTGTTAAAGAACTGCAGAATGTTGGCCTGCAGCCACAAATTCTCTTGTGTCGTTGCGACCGCCCTATTCCTGAAAGCGAACGCAGCAAGATTGCGAACTTCTGTAACGTCAGACCTGAAGCAGTGATTGCTGCCCGTGATGTTGATACAATCTATGCCTGCCCCCTCTCCTACCATGCTGAGGGTATGGATAACGAAGTTCTGCGTTACTTTGGTCTGCCATTTGAAGATGAACCTGACCTTTCCGGCTGGGAGAAAATTGTAGACGCTATTCGCCACCCTGAACGCGAAGTGCGTATTGCAGTGGTTGGTAAGTATACCGCCCTGCTGGATAGCTATAAGTCGCTCAATGAGGCGCTGCTTCATGGGGGTATCAGCCACCGCACGAAGGTGAAACTGGACTGGATTGAAGCTGAAAAGCTTGAAAAGTCTGACACCGCCCTTGAACAGCTGGCGCAGGCTGATGGTATTCTGGTCCCCGGTGGTTTTGGTGAGCGCGGTTCAGAGGGCAAAATTGCCGCTATCCGTTATGCTCGTGAAAATAAAATTCCATTCCTGGGTATTTGCCTGGGGATGCAGATGGCTGTTATTGAGTGCGCCCGTAATCTTGCAGGCCTGCCGGATGCGTCATCAACTGAATTTGGCCACACCCCGGAGCCTCTTGTCGGTATTATGACTGAGTGGGCACGCGGCAAAGAACGTCTGCGTCGTAGTGAAAGCGGAGAGCTTGGCGGCACGATGCGTCTGGGCTCTTACCCGGCTCAGTTAGTCGCGGGGTCAAAGATTGCACAGCTTTATGGTTCAACGGCCATTAACGAGCGCCATCGTCACCGTTACGAGGTGAATATTCACTACCGTGAAAAACTTGAAAAAGCCGGAATGGTTTTTTCAGGTCTGTCGCCCGATGGGATTTTGCCAGAAGTTGTTGAATATGCTGATCACCCCTGGTTTATGGCGGTGCAGTATCACCCTGAGCTGAAATCAAGGCCTTTTGCACCTCACCCTCTTTTCTCAGGTCTGATTGGCGCTGCCCTGCAGAAGAAAGAAGCTTGTTAATGAGTAACTCAGCCCATAATTTTCAGCTCGGTGAGCTGAAAATTGGCAACGATCAGCCTTTTGTGCTGATCGCCGGGCCATGTCAGATAGAATCTGCAGCTCATGCTCAGGAAACAGCGCAGGCTCTGAGGGAAATCTGTGGTGCTCTTGGGCTTGGGCTGATTTATAAAAGCTCATACGATAAAGCCAACCGTACCAGTGTTTCAGCGCAGCGTGGCATTGGCATGAATGAGGGGTTGCAAATTCTCTCTGATATTCGTGAGACATTGCAGATACCTGTGCTGACTGATGTACATACTGCTGAGCAGTGTGCTCCTGCTGCACAGGCTGTTGATGTGTTGCAAATTCCCGCCTTCCTGTGTCGTCAGACAGACCTGTTGCTGGCAGCGGGACAGACCGGTGCCGTGGTCAACGTGAAAAAAGGGCAGTTTCTCGCCCCCTGGGATATGCAGCACGTTGCTCATAAAATTGCATCTACAGGCAATAAGCGCATTATGCTGTGTGAGCGCGGTACCAGCTTTGGTTATAACACACTGGTGAATGACATGCGTGGCCTGCCGATTATGGCACAAACTGGCTACCCGGTTGTTTTTGATGCCACCCATTCAGTGCAGCAGCCTGGTGGTCAGGGCACCTCATCTGGTGGACAAAGAGAGTTTGCTCCGATCCTGGCCCGTGCGGCTCTGGCAACAGGTGTCGCTTCATTGTTTATTGAAGTGCACCAGGACCCTGATCGTGCTCCCAGCGATGGTCCTAATATGCTGCCAATTTCAGCACTCCCCAGGCTTTTTGAGCAGTTCAGGCAACTGGATAGCCTGGTAAAACAGTTTATCTGAAACTAAGACCCTCTGGTTTATAAAATCAGAGGGTTTTTTATACTTCGATTTTAATATTTATGACGTGTCGGTATTACGAGCTATCTTGCTGTAAACCCTGTGTTTTGTCAGGTCATCTGCAAAAATATAAAAACCAGAGAGATGGTCAGGCAGCGAGAGGCAGCCTGATCAGTCCTGACTGTTATTCCGTATAACATGATTATGAAGTGTTATGGCCGCTAAGAGCACGCGCAGGGTCACGCATGCTCTTAGCCTGTCAGATTAAACGTCGAGATTTGCCACTCTGAGAGCATTACCGACAATGAAGTCACGGCGTGGTTCAACAACATCGCCCATCAGAGTGGTAAAGACCTGCCCGGCTTCTTCAACGTCACCGATTTTCACCTGGAGTAAAGTACGCATGGCCGGGTCCAGAGTGGTTTCCCACAGCTGCTCGTTATTCATTTCGCCCAGACCTTTGAAGCGGTTAATGGCAAGACCACGCCGCCCCTGTGCCAGAAGATGTGCATAAAGTCCTGCCGGACCAGCAAATTTTGTCTCTGACGTTTCATAACGCAGGGTGACACCCGTACCAAACTGCTTTTGCAGGCGCGCAAGCTGTAAGGTAAGCCAGCGGCTGTCCCCACCAGCAAGAGCTGTGGGATCAATACGGTAAGTTTCCCCTACGCCTCTGACTTTGCGTGAAAGCTCAATGCCTGTCTCACTGATATCAACAGACCAGCCACGTTCATTTTCAGCTGAGGCGGCATCAAGTCTGGCCTGAAGATCAGAAGCTCTTTCACGCTGAGTGGCTGGTGAATCAGTGAGTATACCTGCCAGAGCAGCCTGTTCGATAATCCAGCGTGGCGTGCGTGTTGCCAGACGATTAATCGCCTGGGTAGCCTGCTGGATAAATGGCAGGTCTGCTTCAATCCCTTCTTCGCTGCGCTCTTCTTTATCGCTGTAGACAAAGGTGGCTTTATTGAGCGCTTTTTCGAGCAGATAAGCTTCAAGAGCCGCATCATCTTTCAGATAATGCTCTTCATTGCCACGCTTTGCCCGGTAAAGAGGAGGCTGAGCAATATACAGGTAGCCTCGTTCAATCAGTTCAGGCATCTGCCGGAAGAAAAAGGTCAGAAGCAATGTACGGATATGCGAGCCGTCAACGTCAGCGTCAGTCATAATGACGATGCGATGATAACGAAGCTTGTCGATAGAGAACCCGCCCTGATCGACTTCCCCGCGTCCGATGCCTGTACCCAGTGCGGTAATCAGAGTGCCGACTTCCTGTGAGCCGAGCATTCTGTCAAAACGCGCACGCTCAACGTTGAGAATTTTACCTTTCAGAGGCAGGATTGCCTGAAAACGTCTGTCCCTGCCCTGTTTTGCTGTACCACCGGCGGAATCACCCTCAACGATAAATATTTCAGCTTTAGAGGCATCGCGTTCCTGACAGTCTGCGAGTTTTCCTGGCAGCGAAGAAATATCCAGGATCCCTTTGCGGCGTGTCAGTTCACGGGCTTTACGGGCTGCCTCACGGGCTGATGCAGCATCGAGCACCTTAGAGACAATAATTTTTGCCTCTTTAGGGTGTGTTTCAAACCAGTGGCCAAGCATGTCAGCAACAACCGTGTGCACCACAGGCTGCACTTCTGAAGAGACCAGCTTATCTTTTGTCTGAGAGGAGAATTTAGGATCAGGCACCTTAACTGAGAGAACGGCCGTCAGCCCTTCTCTCATGTCATCACCGGTCAGAGAGAGAGAGTCTTTTTTGATAATACCTTCGGCATATTTACCAACAACGCGGGTCAGAGCCTGGCGGAAGCCAGCCAGATGCGAGCCGCCGTCACGCTGAGGAATGTTGTTGGTGAAGCACAGCATGGTTTCGTGGTAGCTGTCGTTCCAGGAGAGTGAAAACTCCACCTTAATGCCGCTGTCTTCATTTTCGATTTCACCGCTTACGGGTGGTGTAATCAAAGGGGTACGGGCCCGATCCAGCCAGGAGACGAAAGCTTCAAGGCCGCCTTCAAAATGAAAAACTTCTTCACGTTTTTCTTCAGTGCGGTGGTCACGCAGTGTGATTTGCAAACCTGAGTTCAGGAATGCCAGCTCGCGCAGCCGCCGTTCAAGAATAGTGAAGTCGAAAACAGTTTTAGGAAACGTCTCGCTACTTGGTTTAAACGTAACAAGCGTGCCACGCTCTTCTGACGATGTGCCGACAACAGCGAGGGGAGCGTCTCGTTCACCATGGCGGAAGCAGATAATGTGCTCCTGCCCGCCACGCCAGATGCGCACTTCCATTTTTTCAGAGAGGGCATTAACGACGGCCGCACCAACCCCATGTAGTCCACCAGAGACTTTGTAGGAGTTCTGGTTAAACTTACCGCCGGCATGAAGGCGTGTCAGAACAACCTCAGCTGCGCTGATCCCCTCTTCCTCATGCATATCGGTCGGAATACCGCGCCCGTTATCACGTACACTCACGCTGCCATCAGCGTTCAGGGTGACAAGGCAGTAGGTTGCATGACCAGCCTGCGCCTCATCAATCGCGTTATCGATGATTTCAAAAGCCATATGATGCAGACCTGAGCCGTCATCAGTATCGCCAATATACATGCCGGGGCGTTTTCTGACCGCATCAAGACCTTTGAGGACAGAAATAGACGAAGCGCCGTATTCTTCTTCCGCACCGGTTTCAGACGTAAACTGAGTTTTGTCGGTCATGAATATATGATACTCCGGATGAGGAAGAGTGAAAAAACTTGCATTGCTATCTTATACGACGGCAGGCTGCGAGACGCCAGATTAGAGGGGCTTGTTTTCTTATTTTTAAACCTGAAAAGAACCATTTTTCAGGGTGATAAACCGGGCCATATCTGAAATTTTTTCAAAAGGCGCGGAATCTGTTCCTGTAAGCAGAATTGTCGTTTGCAATGATGGCAAATATTCCAGCAGTGCTTCGCGTTTGTAACGATCAAGATGCACAAGAGGTTCATCAAGCAGCAGTAAAGGCGAAGCCTTGCGGTATTCTCTCACCAGTGCCGTCTGCGCAAGTGTTAAGCCCAGCAGCATAGCCTTTTGCTGGCCTGTGCTTGCAGTATGGGCTGGTAAGCCGGTTTTCCAGTCAGAAAGCATAAAGTCACTGCGATGTGGCCCGATACTGGTGCGGCCCCTTTGCCGGTCTTCACTGCGGCTCAGGTTTAATTTTTCTTTAAACCAGTCTTCTACGGTGAGCGCAGGTTTTTTCTGAATTTTCTCACTGAGGTCACAGTCAAAAGTGACGTGGGAGGCAGGAAAAGCTGATTTATGTGTCTGTGCAAACGATGAAAGATAATAAGCGATTTCGTTACGTGCCGCACTGATAGCGACACCGTGCCGGGCCATTGTGCTTTCAAGGCCGCTCAGCCAGCTTGTCTCTGTCGGGCGGGTTAACAGGAGCTTGTTGCGCTGTGTCATGGCGCGTTCATAAGCTGCCAGCTCACGGGCATGCCCAGGAAGAACAGTCATGACCAGGCGGTCAAAAAAACGCCTCCGGCCAGAAGCATTCTCGCTAAACAGTCTGTCCATCTGGGGGGTTATCCAGATGACGGACAGCAGATCTTCAACCCCCTCTTTTTTAGGGAATGGCTTGCCATTAAGCAGGAAGTTACGACGTTGCCCCCTGCCGGTCTCACTGATAGCCGTGCCAAGGTCAATTATTTCATCATTAAGCTGAAAGCGTGCAGCGACACCCCAGCCTGATGTTTCATTATGCCCCAGCTGCGACAAAGAAGCTCTGCGCAACCCCCTGCCCGGAGCAAAAAGTGACAGAGATTCGAGAAGATTGGTTTTGCCGCTGCCATTTTCACCGGTCAGAACGGTGAGTGCATTCTCGGGCTGCCATGTAAGATGGCGATAGTTTCTGAAAAGTGTCAGGGTGAGTTTTAAAAGGCGTGGCATAAAAACTGTCAGATCACGCAAAGAATGTGATGTTGATCAGCTCAGCCACGCCTATGTAAAACTCAGACCCGCATAGGCATAAGAACGTACAGCACTTCCGGGCTGTCAGCATCGCGCACGATGGTAGGAGATGCGCTGTCAGAGAACGCGAACTCCACGTCTTTTTCTACCTGATCGGTGATGTCATTAAGGTAGCGCGCCTGGAAACCAATTTCCAGGTTACCTTCCTCAAAGGTGATGTATTTATCGTCCAGCTCTTCGCGGGTTGTACCCTGCTCCGGGCTGCTGGCAGAGAGAGTAAGCAGGCCTGGCTCAAGCATCATTTTAACAGGCTTGGAGCGTTCCTGACTAATGGCTGCAACACGGGCCACAGCGTTAGCAAAGTCCTTTTTGCCAACACGCAGAATACGGGTGTTATTGCGGGGAATAACACGATCATATTCAGGGAACGTACCATCAATCAGCTTTGAAGTGATGGTTACCGGCCCGACAGAAAACTGAATGCGGGTTTCTGACAGAGCAACACCGATTTCCTCCGGTGCTTCATCAATCAGTTTGCGGAGTTCTGCAACGGTCTTGCGTGGAATAATCACACCAGGCATTGCCTCTGCACCAGCCGGGAGAGCGGTTTCAGCGCGGGCAAGACGATGGCCGTCAGTTGCAACGCTACGCAGCACGGGCGTGCCTTCACCCGTTATGGCATGAAAGAAGATGCCATTGAGGTAATAGCGTGTTTCTTCTGTTGAAATGGCAAAGCGTGTGCGGTCGATCAGCTGCCTGAGTGCTGCAACAGGCAACGTAAAGCTGCACGGAAAGTCACCTGCACCCATAGATGGGAAGTCATCAACGCTCAGAACATTCAGGCGTGTTGCGAATCGTCCGGCTCTCAGGTGGAGAGGCGCTTCGTTTTCGCTCTGATCAAGCTCAACCGTTGCATTGTCAGGTAATTTTCTGACGATTTCATAAAGCACTGAGGCCGGAGCAGTCGTTGCTCCGTCCTGCATAACATTTGCAGGGATAACCTCAACAACCTCAATTTCCATATCAGTGGATTTAAGGCTGATCTGATCTTTCTGCGCCTGTATCAGAACGTTGGCAAGTATGGGGATAGTATTACGCTTTTCAGCTACACTCTGGATGTGCGCCAAAGCCTTGAGCAATGTTGTCCGCTCAGCTGAAAACTTCATTTATACCTCGTCTCTGTGAACGACCCTTCAGCATTAATGCTGCCAGAGAAGTAAAATTATCCACGATGTTTAACAGTGCTCTGCAACGAGGTCCAGAAACAAAGTGCGCATCAGTTTAAATCAGTTTTCAAGCATCCGGCGCATCAGTTCAACGTCTTCAGCAAAAGCGGCATCACGTTCCATCAGTTCTGCGACGCGGGCCACAGCATGCATGACCGTTGTGTGGTCACGATTGCCGAATTTCCGTCCGATCTCTGGCAGAGAGCGGCTGGTGAGCTGTTTGGCCAGATACATCGCAACCTGCCGCGGGCGTGCTACTGCACGGGCACGGCGGGCTGAAGACATATCTGTGAGGCGGATATTCCAGTGTTCTGATACTTTTTTCTGAATTTCTTCAATCGTCACACGTCGGTCATGTGCTTTAAGAATGTCGTGCAGTACATCCTGCGTGGCTTCTAGCGTAACCGGGCGGCCAAAGAGGTTTGCATGTGCGATAAGACGGTTCAGCGCACCTTCAAGTTCACGTACATTGGTCGTAATCTTGTGAGCCAGAAATTCAAGAACCTTAGCCGGAACAATGACCCCTGATGCCGCAGCTTTGGCTTCCAGAATGGAAATGCGCAGCTCAAAGGTCGTGGCATGAATGTCTGCCACCATGCCGCACCCAAGGCGCGTGCGCAGCCTGTCTTCAAGGCCTGACAGATCAGAAGGTGATTTATCGGCAGAAACAATGATCTGACGCCCGGCATCAACCAGCGCATTGAATGTATGAAAAAACTCTTCCTGCGTATTATCTTTCCCGATCAGGAACTGGAGATCATCAATCATCAGCACATCGACTGAACGGAGCTGCTCTTTAAACTCCATCGTCGACTGAGAGCGGATCGCAGCGATAAAACGATACATAAATTTTTCGGCTGACATATAAGCGACAGAGACATTGCCTCTTTGCAGCAGTTCAGCGCCAATGGCGTGCATCAGGTGCGTTTTACCCAAGCCAACGCCACCATAAAGAAAGAGCGGATTAAAACCGACGCTTGATGGTTTTTCGGCAACGCGGCGTGCGCAGGCATAGGCAAACTCATTTGGTTTGCCGACCACAAAATTATCAAAAGAAAAACGGGTATCGAGTGTCGCGGCTATATCATTTTTATTTTCAAGACGGCCGATATCGTCAGCATCAGCTGGCAGGCCGGGAGAGAGCGGAGCCGGCGTCGGTGCTGATACAGCCGCAACCTCACTGGTAATGACCGGAGCAGCCGGGTCACCAGGGCGGGCAACCTGAAGCTCAACATGACGAATAGAGGAAACTTCCTGGTTCCAGAGCTCACTAAGCCGGTCACCATACTGACTACGGACCCAGTCACGCAGGAATCGTGTTGGCAGCAAAAGCGTAATTTCATTGCCATCAACGGGGCCAAGCGCGATTTTTGTCAGCCAGGTATGATATTCAACCTCGCCCACTTCTCCCTTTAAGCGCGAGCAGATGCGCAGCCATGATTTTTCGAGAGCCTTACCATCGTCATCAGGTGCAAGGGTATTTTTGTCATCGTCCACCCCGATACTCATTTACACTCCCAGGTGATTGAACAAAATAAATGGCCTTGGAAACGCCCCGGAAAAAAGCATATCAGCCCCTGACGAGACACCATGATGGTATATCAGTCTGGTTCTTTTCAGAGTGTTGCACCGAAAAAGATGAGGCAAAAACTGTCAGAAGGGTTTTTGCAACTTAACGTTAAACACTTCGCTCACGATAACGCAGAGCCTGTGCACGAGCAACAAAAAAGACAGTTTCGTGATAGTTGAGACCGGGGGCATGCCTTCCTGAAAAAGAAAGCCGAATCATCCTCGGGATGATCCGGCTTTTTCAGTCTTCACTGCGTTGATTTTAAAAAAGTTTAAAATCAGGCTGTGGCAAGAGCTTTAACGCGGGCAGAAAGGCGCGCAATTTTGCGAGACGCCTGGTTGCTGTGAACAACACCTTTGCTTGCAGCGCGCTGAATTTCAGGCTGAGCGAGACGCAGAGCTTCGCGTGCTTCTTCCTGGTTGCCCGATGTGATTGCGAGCTCAACTTTCTTGATGAAAGTACGCATACGAGATTTGCGAGCTGTGTTGCGTGCAGTGCGCTTTGCTGTTTGTCTGATACGTTTGCGGGCTGATGCAATATTTGCCATGAGTTTCGTGTTGTCCAGCATAAAAGAATGGAGCTGATGGCTGACAGGCCGACCAGCCAGAAAGAGTAGCGGAGCTGTAATCCACAGGTGTGGCACTCGTCAAGCTTCATCACACGAAATAGAGCTTTTTTCGCAGAAATGTTGCTTTTCAGAGCAAAAAAACGTCGACCGGCCGCTTTGCTGAATCTGTTGTATGCCAGGGCAGCCTTCTTCACCAGGGCAGGCAGGGCACGGCTGACCCGCTTTGCCATACACTGCCCACGCATGCTGGAAATAGCCAAGCCCACCATCAGGACGCACATAATCTTTCAGGCTTGATCCGCCGGCGGCTATGGCTTCGTTCAGAACCTTGCGGATAGCCGTAACGAGAGGACGCAGCTGCTGCGCTGTCAGGTTCCCCGCCGGCGTGCGCGGGTCAATGCCCGCATAAAACAGAGCCTCGCAGACGTAAATATTGCCCAGACCAGCAACGTTTCCCTGGTCAAGGAGCGCAGTTTTTACAGGTGAGTTTTTATTTCTGAAAGCATCAGCAAGTGTTCGCCACGTAAACTGAGAGGAAAGTGGTTCTGGCCCCATAGTGCGAAATGAAGAATATTGCTCTTCATCTGCTGTGTGTATGAGGTCGACAAAACCAAAACGGCGCGGATCTGTGAAAACACAGGCCTTATCATCGTCTGTTATAAAGACAACGTGATCGTGCTTTCCGTCATGGCTCTGAGAATCGAGAGTAACACGCCCTGACATGCCCAGATGCATGATAATCGTAAGGTCACCGGATAATCTTATGAGAATGTATTTTCCGCGCCGCTGAAAATTTTTAACAGTTTTACCTTTGACGCGACGGGTAAAATCGGCAGGAATCTGCCGTCTAAGGTCGTGTCGCTTTACGATAGCAGTCTGGATGATGCGATTCTGCAGAGCAGATTGCATTCCTCGTATAACAGTTTCAACTTCGGGTAGCTCTGGCATGACAAAAAAGCAGAGTATAGAATGGTGCCATGATCGACAATAGCTCCATGCCCCCCTCTTCTTCTCATGACGCAAGCGCTGAGGAGACGGATTTCGGATTTCGTTCTGTTCCCAAAGAAGAGAAAAAGCCGCTTGTGCGTGCTGTTTTTGACAGTGTGGCGAGCAAATATGACGTAATGAACGATTTAATGTCTCTGGGCATTCATCGTGTCTGGAAACGTATTTTCATTACCGAACTTGCTCCGGCGCCAGGCCTTAAGCTGCTTGATCTGGCTGGTGGCACAGGCGATATTACCTTCGGGTGGATGCGCAGTGGTGGTGGCCCCGCTATTATGACGGATATTAATGCCAGCATGCTTTCAGTCGGGCGTGACCGGGCTATTGAAAAAGGTCTGGTGTCCAACCTGTCTTTTTGTGTGGTCGATGCTGAGGCTATTCCGCTTAAAGATATGTCTGTCGACCGCGTCACGATCGCGTTCGGGCTGAGAAACTGCACCGATAAAATGGCTGTTATCCGCGAAGCACGTCGTGTTCTTCGTCCCGGCGGTAAGTTTCAGTGCCTTGAATTTTCCCGTGTTCAGGTCGCGGCTCTCGCACCTGTCTATGATGCCTGGTCTTTTAAAGTGCTGCCTGTGATGGGCGGGCTCGTAGCGAAAGATCGCGAAAGCTATCAGTATCTGGCAGAAAGCATCAGAATGTTCCCTGACCAGGAAACTCTGGCGGAGATGTTCCGTGAGGCTGGCTTGTCGAATGTTAAATATCAGTCTCTCTCAGGCGGCATCGCAGCTATTCATTCAGGCTGGCGTCTGTAAGATATGAGCCAGATCCCGCCTGTGCGTTCTGTTCTGCTGGTTGTTACCGGCAGTATAGCGGCTTTTAAAGCGCCTGAGCTGATCAGGATGCTAAGAGCTGCGGGCATAGCAGTGCGCTGTGTGCTGACAAAAGGCGGGGCTGAGTTTGTAACGCCTCTTACATTACAGGCACTCAGCGGAGAGAGGGTGCATACCGACCTTTTCTCTCTGACCGCCGAGCAGGAGATGGGGCATATCGCCCTCTCCCGTTCTGCTGATCTCGTGCTTGTGTGTCCTGCCTCTGCCGATTTTCTTGCAAAAATAACACATGGCCTGGCAGATGATATAGCCAGTACGCTTTTGCTGGCGACTGATACGCCTGTCATGGTTGCACCGGCAATGAATGTGCGTATGTGGGAGCACGCGGCAACACAGGCTAATGTTACGTTGCTCCGGCAGCGTGGTGTACAGCTTATTGCTCCTGTTGATGGTGTGATGGCCTGTGGTGAGTCTGGCCCGGGGCGTATGGCTGAACCTGCGGATATCAGTGATACTGTCATAGGGTTTTTCAGGCAGAAATTGCGTGAGGGTCGTGCTCCGCTGGCTGGCAGGCGCGCTCTGGTTACCGCCGGGCCAACCCATGAACCGCTTGACCCTGTGAGATATATTGCAAACCGTTCTTCAGGCTTGCAGGGGTATGCTATTGCTGAAGCTCTTGCTGATTTAGGGGCTGATGTAACACTGGTGAGTGGCCCCACACAGCTGCGTAACCCGGCGGGCATGACGGTGATCAGATGCGAAACTGCACGTGATATGCAGGCAGCAGTTCATGCTTTGAAACAGCAGGATATTGCCGTTTGTACAGCCGCTGTAGCTGACTGGCGCCCTGCTGCGCAGGCGACACAAAAGCTTAAAAAACAATCACGTAATGATGTCCCGCCTCCGCTTGCCCTGGCCGCGAACCCTGACATTCTGGCTGAGTTATCTCAGCCCTCTCCTATCCGGCCTCAGCTGGTCGTCGGGTTTGCCGCTGAAACCGAAAACGTCGCGCAATACGCTCAGGCAAAGTTAAAACGTAAACAATGTGACTGGATTGTTGCCAATAACGTTGGTGCAAATTCTGATGTCATGGGCGGAAGTGAGAATGAAGTTATGCTGATTACGTCTCAGACTTCTGACGCCTGGCCCAGACTCTCAAAAACAGAGGTCGCCCGTAAACTGGTCGTGGCGATCGCTGACTGGTTTTCTCGTTCTTTATAATTCGCGTTCTGGAAAAAAAATATGTCAAGTTTATCCCCGGTTGTGCATGCTCTGACTGTGCAGATTGAGCGTCTGCCTCATGCGCAGGACCTCCCGCTCCCAGGCTACGCGACTTCTGGTGCAGCCGGACTGGATCTTCTTGCCGCCGTGGAAAAAGATGTGGTGCTTCAGCCTGGTGCACGGGTTTTGATTCCCACAGGCCTTAAGGTGGCCCTCCCTGCCGGCTACGAGATGCAGGTAAGACCCCGTTCAGGTCTTGCGTTGAAGCATGGTCTTGTCCTGCCTAATTCACCAGGTACCATTGATCAGGATTACCGTGGTGAAATTGGGATTATTATGATGAATATGGGGCAGAAACCTTATATCGTTGAGCGTGGCACCCGTATTGCTCAGGCTGTTGTGGCACCGGTTATGTGCGTGCAGTGGCATGAGGAAAAGATTGTGGAGCAGACAGAGCGTGGTGCAGGTGGTTTTGGCAGTACCGGAACAACGTCGGCATGAAAGCAGGACAAACAGACACTACATTTTCTTATGCGGTGCACCGTATCCGACAGGAAAGCGGACTTTATAAGAGCGTAGAGTTTACTGTTTTTGTTTGTTTGTCTGGTTTGCTGCTGCTGGGGGGGCACTATATTTCAGGGCTTACGTCCCCCGGCTTTTTTGAAAAAAAATACTTTATAATCAACTCACCGGGAGAGTTCTTTCTGTGCGCGCTCTTCACTGTGGCGCGCCTGATCTCGGCTGTTATTTTATCTTTTTGCGTTGCCGTGTGTTACGGTTTTGCTGCGACAAAAACCAGGTTTGGAGAACGCTTTTTACCGCCTCTCCTGGGTGTAACAAGGTTCGTCCCTTCCCTCAGTATATTACTTCTGACCATGTTGCTTGTTGGGGCATACGCACCAGGCGTGACATTCCTGCTGGAAGGCGCCGTACTTTTCTCCGCAGTTTTTTCCATGGCTCAGAAAAGTGCTGAAAATATTTGTTATGCCCTTAAAAATATCCCATCAGAACTGAGTGAAGTAACACGATGCTTTAAATTAAATGCATGGCAGAAACTTCTGATACTTGACTGGCCAAAAGTTATTCCCGGGTTTCTGCATGATTTAAGAAATGCATTGGCCGGTGGTTTTATTGTGATTTTATATGCTGAGATTATCAGTGTGAATCATAATGAAAGCAGCTTACCCGGGCTGGGTTCTTATGCTGCTTCAGCTGTGTTTCAGGGAAATCTTCTGCCCGCATTGTGTGTTCTGGTTGCTATTATTCTGCTGATGGCAGGGAGTGAGTCTATCCTGCTTCGCCCTCTTAATGGCTGGGTTGCACGCTACTATGCTGATGATTATAGAGCGGATACGCATGAAGATGGTGCTGAGTTCATTTCTTTTGAAGAGAGTTATCTCCCTGTAAATAAAAGAAAATTAAATTTTAATTCGTTCTATGAAAGATGCCTCAGACTATTTTCCGAATATTTTTATCGTTGTTTTTCTAAGAAAAATATTTTTCTGAAGAAAATGCAGCTTTCAACATTGTTTTTTATAAGCTTTGTCACGCTTCCGATTGTTATATGCTTTACTCTGTTTACAGTAAGCTTCCACCTGTATCAGTTTACTCAGTATCTGGATGTTTTGTGTCGCTGTGTCATGACACTTCTGCGCATTGGCTGTGTGCTGTTTTTTGCATCATTGCTCTGGCTTCCGTTTGGTATATGGCTTGCGCTGCATGCAAAAAGAAGAGAATTTATTTTAAAAACAGTAAGTTATTTATCATTTTTCCCTGTTGTTATATTGTGTTGCTTTGTCCCGGCTTTGTACTGGTCTGGTTCTTTCCGGCCTGAAAGCTGGTGTTTTTTTCTGCTGATCGCGGGCGCGCAGTGGAGCATCCTGCTGCATGTTGTCCATCGTATGATGGCTTTTCCAGATAGTTTTTCAGATGTGATTCAGACTTTCCATACGCGTGGTTTTTTTCTGATTCGTACTATCATTATGCCATACATCATCCCGGGTTTTTTATCTGGTCTGGCAGAAGCTGCAGCCAGATCATGGTGCGTCGTTGTGGCGGCTGAATGGCTGCCGGGGCATACATCAGATTTTTTTGTTTATGGTGTGGGGTCTTATCTGGCAGAGGCATTTCAGGCGCGCTCTGTGTCTTGTTTAATGCTGGGAATAGTGATGATGGTCTTTTGTGCCATGGTAGTTAATTTTCTGTTATGGCGACCACTGATCAGTTATGTCTATCGTACTCTGAAAATCAACTGACGGAACTGCCTGCAGAATGTCTTATTCATCTGAAAATGACCAGATATCAGAGACAAAAACAGTCCTGGTGAGCAGCCGTACTGTCTCACAGGTCTATCATAAAGATAGTGCTGTTGATTTGCAGGTTCTTGATGATGTGACACTCGATATTTACGAGGGTGAAATAGTCGGTCTTCTGGGGCGTGCAGGATCAGGGAAATCAAGTTTTCTTCGCATCATGGCAGGGCTTATTTCTCCCTCTTCAGGAGAAGTTGTCTGGAATGAGAAACGCCAGCTCGAAAAAAACAGGCCAGATGTGGCAATGGTGTTTCAGTCTTTTGCCCTCTTCCCCTGGATGACCGTCAAAGAAAATATTGCACTTGGCCTGAAAGGGCAGAAACTTTCAAAAACAGATAAAGAAACGCAGGTAACCGCAGCCATAGAACTTATGGGTCTGGGAGGCTATGAAAATGCCTGGCCCAAAGAACTTGCTCCTGACATGAAACAGCGTGTTGGTATGGCCCGTGCGCTGGCTATCAGGCCTGAGCTGATTTGTATGGATGAGCCTTTTTCTGATCTGGATATTTTGACTGCCGAAAATCTTCGAACTGATTTTGTGGAGTTATGGAACGAGGATAAGCTCCCGGTTAAGTCTCTGATGATGGTGACACATAATATCGAAGAAGCTGTGCTGATATGTGATCGTATCGTGGTGTTTTCGTCTAACCCGGGTCGTGTGGCGCATATTCTGCCTGTAACGCTTTCTCATCCGCGCAGCAGAGAAGATCAGGAATTCAGAGGGATAGTTGATCATATCTATGCGCTCATGACGCAACGCGCCCCTGTTATTTCAGAGGCTGATATCTCAATAATGCCTAAACCACCGTCTGCACCTGCGCCATCGGTTCTGACTTTGCCGCCGGTTTCAGTCGCTATGATGACAGGTATGATGGAAGCCCTCGCCGCCGCCCCCCTGAATGGCCGCGCTGATCTGCCCGTGCTGGCAGAAAAATTACAGCTTGAGCTTGATGATCTTTTCCCTCTTGGTGAATCTCTTGAGCTGCTGGGACTTGCAGAGCTTGAAGATGGCGATATTTTTCTGACGGATGAAGGGGTGCATTTTGTACTGAGTGACCATGAAGAGCGTAAGGCTATTATGGGCTATGCGCTTATTCATAATGTGCCTCTGATCAAAACAATCAGAGCTGTTCTTGATGAACGTCCGTCACACAGCGCAGATGCAACACGCTTTCTCAGCGAGCTGGAAGCCGGTATGTCGCCAGATTATGCCCGGCAGACTTTACACACGCTGATCGGCTGGACCCGGTTTGCTGAGCTTTTTGATTATGATGAAGAAAGTAATCGTTTTTATACGGATGAGAAGGAAGGTGATTAACCTTCCTTCCGGATATTACCGGTAGCGTTCTGCGAACAGCTTTCTCATTTTAACAACTTTTGGCGCAATGACAGCAGCGCAATAACCGGTTTGTGGGTTATTGTTGTAATAGTTGAGGTGTTTTTCCTCTGCCGGCCAGAACGTGCTCAGAGGCGCAATTTCTGTGACCAGAGGGTTACCCCAGATATCAGCCTCTTCGATTTCTTTTTTAATTGTCAGAGCAGATTGCTGCTGCGCATCATTTGTATAGAAAATGCATGAGCGGTACTGCGTGCCGATATCATCTCCCTGCCGGTTGAGTGTTGTTGGATTATGCAGGGTAAAGAAAATTCTGAGCAGATCATCGTAGCTCATGATCTCGGGATCAAAGATAACTTTTACAACTTCTGCATGTCCCGTCGTGTCTGTGCAGACCTGCTCATATGTAGGGTTTGTAGTATGCCCGCCCGCATAACCAGGAATGACAGACTTTACACCCTTCATATCGCGCAGCACAGCATCAAGACACCAGAAACACCCGCCCCCCAGAACGGCATAAACAGGATCAGACATATAAGATACTCCGGTTGCTGAAGCATATGCAGAGTGAAGGCTCTGCATATGCTTTATATATCTTAGATAATGCGCGCCAGAGCGGTTTTAAGGCGTGCGCATTCTTCCTTCTGCGTGGCCAGACGGTCCTTCATCTCCTGCACGACTTCAGGGTTAGCACGGGCAATGAAGTTTTCGTTGGAGAGTTTTTTGACCGTTTTGGCCTCTTCCTCTTCGGCTTTGGTCAGCTCTTTTTGCAGGCGTTTTCTTTCGGTCGACAGGTCGATAATACCTTCAAGAGGTAAAACCAGAGTTGCCTCTTCAAGAATAGCCTGCGCGCAGCCCTGAGGCAGCTCACCTTCGAGAATATCAATCTCAGAGACGCGGGCCAGGCGACCAATTGCCTCCTGCCAGCGTTGTGCCCGTTCTGTAATCTCAGTGCTGGCATCTTTAAGGAAGACAGGCACTTTTTGTGAGGGCGGGATGTTCATTTCAGAACGTACCGCACGAATTTCAGAAATTAACCTGATCATCTGTTCACATTCTGCCCGGGCATTATCTGCCTGAGATAACTGAACAGGTTCAGGCCAGGACTGAGAAATTAAAGACCCCTCCTCACCAAAACCAAAGGCATGCCACAGATCATCGGTAACAAAAGGCATAACCGGCTGGAGAAGACGAAGAATTTGTCCGAGAACATGAGCGGCTACATGACGGATCTCTCTGGCTTCATCCTGATTTTCTGAAGCGAAAACAGGCTTAGCGAGCTCAAGGAACCAGTCACAGAAGCAACCTCTGACAAAGCGGTAACAGGTCAGAGCGTATTCATCAAAGCGATAGGCTTCGAGCGCCTTTGTTGCGTCTTCCACCGCCTTTGATGTTTCTGACAACAGCCAGATGCCCAGAGCAGACTGAACTGTTTCGGGCTTAAAGCCTGCAACCGCACGAATTTCGTTCATCTCGCAAAAGCGTGCGGCATTCCAGAGTTTGGTTACAAACGTGCGGTAATCCTCGACCTTTTTACGGCCAAGTTTTACATCCCGCCCTACCCCGGTCAGTGAGCAGATGGTGAAGCGCAAGGCATCTGCACCATAATCATCAATAAGCTCCAGGGGGTCGATACCGTTGCCCTTGCTTTTAGACATTTTCTGTCCGCGCTCATCACGAACAAGGCCATGAATGAAAATATCTTTAAACGGCACATCATTCATGAAGTGCTGTCCCATCATAATCATTCTGGCAACCCAGAAGAAAATGATGTCAAAGCCGGTTACGAGCACGCTTGTTGGGTAATAGCGTTCAAGTTCAGGCGTTTTGTCAGGCCAGCCAAGCGTTGAAAAAGGCCACAGACCAGAAGAGAACCACGTGTCGAGCACGTCTTCATCCTGTGTCAGGACAACGGCACTGTCATAATGTTTATCAGCCTGAGTTTGTGCTTCAGCTTCATCATGAGCAACAAACACATGACCATCGGGGCCATACCAGGCCGGAATACGATGTCCCCACCACAGCTGGCGTGAAATACACCAGGGCTGAATATCACGCATCCATGCAAAGAAAGTATTTTCCCACTGTTTCGGGATAAACGTAATACGTCCGTCTTCAACAGCTTCAACAGCAGGGCCGGCAAGCTTTGCCGCATCACAATACCACTGAGTGGTCAGGAAAGGCTCAATCACTGCGCCACCACGCTCAGCGTGTGGAACCTGGTGTCTGTGAGGTTCGATTTTTTCCAGGTAGCCGAGGGAGTCCAGCTCTGCAACAATGGCTTTACGCGCGTCTTCGCGTGAGAGGCCGTTCAGGCCGTTTACAAAGGCCGGGTCAGCCAGGCCAGCAACAGCCTGAAGATCTTCTTTAATTTCATCCAGGGTGATGCGTGCTTCTGCATCAAGTACCGATATCATCGGGAGCTGGTGGCGCTGCCCGACCTCAAAGTCATTAAAATCATGTGCAGGTGTGATTTTAACGGCGCCTGTTCCTTTTTCAGGATCAGAATAGGCATCAGCAACAACCGGAACCAGACGGCCGGTTAAAGGCAGGCGTACCTGCTTGCCGACAAGATGGCGATAGCGTTCATCTTCAGGGTTTACGGCAACAGCAACGTCACCCAGCATGGTCTCCGGGCGTGTCGTTGCAACTGTCAGGGTGGTATCTGTCAGCCCGTCAACAGGATAACGAATATACCATAACGAACCATTAACCTCTTTGTTCTCTACTTCCAGGTCCGAGATCGCTGATTTAAAGACCGGGTCCCAGTTCACCAGGCGGTTGTCGCGGTAAATAAGTTTCTGATTATAGAGAGCGACGAAGACTTCTTTCACGGCCCGTGACAGGCCTTCATCCATTGTAAAGCGCTCACGTGGCCAGTCCAGCGATGCCCCCAGGCGTCTGAGCTGCTTTGTAATGCCTCCGCCAGACTCTTCCTTCCACTGCCAGACCCGTTTGGTAAAAGCTTCGCGTCCCATTGACTGACGCGAAAGCCCCTCACTGGCCAGAGAGCGTTCAACTACCATCTGTGTTGCAATGCCGGCATGATCAGTCCCGGGTTGCCAGAGCGCGTCAAACCCCTGCATGCGTTTCCAGCGTATCAGCGTGTCCTGCAAGGTCATGGTTAAAGCATGTCCCATATGCAACGTGCCTGTGACGTTGGGCGGTGGGATCATAATGCTGAAAGGTGGTTTCTGCGTGTTTTCAGGGTTGGCAGAAAAAGCCTTATTGTGCTCCCACAGGGCATAAAGACGTTTTTCTGTTGAGGTAGGATCAAAGGTTTTGCTGAGTGTCATAATTAACCAGGCCACATGAAAAAAGCGGAAGGCATGAAAATGCCTTCCGCCTTTAAGGAGAGAGTTTCACAACTGCATGTTATAATAGCGTATACAGTTATATCAATGCAGAGGAGGTGAATCTCAGGGATTACGCTGAGAGAGACGCTCAACTTCTTTTTTAACAGAATCCTGAACGATACCGGCCAGATTAGCATCCAGCCATTTTTTGAGCATTACCCGGACTTCCTGACGTACGATATCTTCAATTGTCAGAGAACCTTGATTATTCACAGCCACTCTTCTCTCCTCATGTTCATGCAGATATTTTTCCTGAAGGGTCTTTTGCAGAATAGCGAACGAACTGTCAGTATCTGCAATAGTCTCAACATTGAGCGGAATAGACAGAGAACCATAGTCACCCTCTTCTTCCCCGCCCTTACTGACATTTCGTGGCTTAGAGACAGAGAGAGCGCTTGCAGTATTTTCCTGAACAGCATTTTCAGGCAAAGAGTTTTGTCCTGTATCGTCCCGCACTACATTATAATCCTGAGCTATATTATGATCGTGTTCGTCAACATTGCTGCTGGTATGAGCCCGATCTTCATGAGCCTCATTTTCTATAGTATTTTTACTTTCCAGTCCAGATAAAGACGCCTTTTCAGTATAGAGCTGAAGCAATATTTCACGGATGCTCGGAGGAGCTTCATCAATCAGCCGGAGTTCTTCTGTCTGTTTTTCAGTGGGTTCACTATTAACAGGCTTTGCTTCCTCTGGTGATAACTTTGCGAACTCTTCCCTGATGACACTTGCTAAAGAGGCCGCAGAATCCTCTTCCTCTTTCTCCGCGGTCAGTTCTGGTGTGAGGACGAGATCTTCTTCCTCTTTCTCCGCAGTCAGTTCTGATGTGAGGACGAGGTCGTCTTCCTCTTTTTCCGCGGTCAGCTCTGGCGTGAGGACGAGATCTTCTTCCTCTTTCTCCGCGGTCAGCTCTGGCGTGAGGACGAGATCTCCTTCCTCTTTTTCCGCAGTCAGTTCTGGCGTGAGGACGAGGTCTTCCTCATCTTCATAAAGCCCTGTGTGTAAGAGGGGAGACTCTAAAAATTCAGGTCGCTCTTCTTTTAATTTATTTCTGATAGAAGCTAAAATATCTTCAATAGGCGTCTTGGTTTCATCGGAGGGAGATGAAGTCACGGTCAAATCCTTTGGCCAACGTCTGTGAGATTACCGCCCTGGCTGATTAAGGGCGTAGTCATTGATTCCCCACAGGCGATCTTTCACTGCTTCGTAGTAGGCTTTTTCATTATAAAGCGGCACCTTAAGGTTGAGATCAAGAGCCGTTAAGCGCCCTATTGCAGCGGCAACATTGTAAGACGCAGTGACAAGCGAACTTAAACTCTGAACCAGAGCAACCTGCGCATTTAACAGGGTAGATTGTTGCTGCAGCACTTCAAGTGTGGTGCTTGTTCCAACTATAGCCTGACGTTCGACGCCATCAAGAGCAATTATACCAGCTCTGATTGCCGCTCTGTTGCTTGATATCGCAGCCTGTGTAGCAACTAGTGTCTGCCAGTTCGCAACAGCATCCTGTGCTGCGGCACGTCGCTGAGTGTCCACTTCCCGGTGAGTATATTGCAGCTGCTGCTTCGCCTGTCTTACACCAGCATACTCTGATCCTCCCTGATAAACAGGAATATTAAAGTTGAGGGTGGCATATTTGTTGTCGTTTGTCTGGTGGTCGAGGCCCTGGTTGACGCTTTTCTGATAGGCTGCGGTTGCCGATACCTTCGGCAAAATCGCAGCGACTGCGACAGAAACTGCATCTTTCTGTGCGGCTTCAGTAAAAAGAGCATTAATAACATCAGGGTTATTGCGGACGGCAAAGCTCGCTGCGGTCTGAGCATCTTTAACGGGCAGAACGAGAGGCTGAGGTGGCACCAGATTAGGCGGAGGCGCCATACCAACAATCTGCATGTAAGTTGCCTGTGCAGTCTGAAGAGTTCCTTCAGCCTGCTGACGTGTTGCCTTAGCTGTGGCATAGGCAGATTCGGCCTGTGCTACGTCAGTGCGTGTAATTTCCCCTACATGAAAACGCTCATTGGTCGCACGCAGCTGCTGTTGCAACACACGTTCGTTGTTGATGTTAACCTGCAGAAGCTGTTCGCGCTCAATAACACCGACGTAAGCGGAAACAACCTGTTTAAAAACTTTTTGCTCAGCCGAAATCAGGTTGGCCCGCGCAGCCATAACATTATTAACAGCCTGATGAGTGGCTGCAGTTGTTTTGCCGCCGGTATAGATGTTCTGGGTTATTGTAACGCCAGCACTATAACCAGGAGTATCAAACTTACGTCGATATCCGCCCTCACCGGGGGTTGTGCTGTTATACTCATTGATGCCTTTATAGTAACTTAGCCCGACATTGCCTGTAACTACCGGCCGCCAGCCGGCCAGAGCTGTCGGGACCTGCTCATCAGTAGCTCTCAGCTGAGCCCGGGCGGCCTGAAGTGTCGGGTTGGTCAGATAGGCTGAGGCAAGGGCCTCCTGAAGGGTATGAGGAACAAATTCGGGGGAGCCACTGCCATCATACTTCTGTGCCCACGCAGTCGTGCTGCACAACGCCGCAGCGAGCCCCATTCCACAAATACGCTTCATTAATCTCCCCCCATGCAGGATCAGAACGTGATAGAACATTCCCCGGGTATGAGCAAAGAGAATTTTTTCTATAGTTTGCGGCTTATCAGGATAGTAAAAAAGAAAAACACCAAGAAAAGAGTCTTTCAGGATTTCTTTTTTTATTATGCTGCAGCCTGTGTATGAAAATTTCGATTTTTTTATAATAACAACTCTTGACCTGAAGGGGAAGTCAGGAGATAAGGCAGGCACGTCATCGGTCCGGTGGCAGAGTGGCTATGTAGCGGACTGCAAATCCGCGTACGGGGGTTCGATTCCCTCCCGGACCTCCAGCGATATTTCATAAAAAATTATAAAGTCAGGAACAATCTTTTATAGTTTGTTGCTCTGACTTAAAATGGTCGCCAGGCGAGGAGCATAGTTTGCCCCCGCCAGCCAGTGTAGTAATCAGCCCTTTATTCCTGGTCAGCCCTGATCGACTTAAGGATGCGTTTACGTAAAAACTGAGGCACAAGGCGTTCAGCGACACGGAGTATCCGAAATTGCCAGGGGAAGATGCATTCTTCTTCATTGTGGTGAATGGCTTTCATAATACGTTTTGCTGCGTTTTCGACTGGTACCAGAAACGGCAGGCTGCCCTTTAGTCTCTGGCTCATCTGTGTATCGACAAAGCCCGGAGCGATATGAATGACTTTTATACCTTCTTCTTCCCATCCAAGTCGGGCAGCACTGGCGAAAGAAGCCAGGCCGGCTTTAGAGCTGCTATAGGCGGCCGAAAAAGGCAGTTCATAATAAGCGGAGACTGAGCCAATTAGCACCACCCTCCCTCCTTTGCGGGGAATCATACGTCGGGCCGCAGCTGTAGCCAGAGTAACGGGCGCTGTATAGTTCACCAGAGCGAGCTGCAGCACCTTTTGAGGGTCCTCTGTCAAATCTTTCGGTGTTTTAATGTCAGAAAGACCTGCCCCGAGAATAACCATATCGCACTGAGCTATGGCATCATCTTCATAGAAAGCTGAGAGTGCATCCTGCCCCTTTGCCAGGTCGATCTGACGAGAGATAATTTTTGCGCCACGCCCGCCGCAGACTGCTGAAATTTTTCGTAGCTTTTCTTCATCCCTGCCCCACAAAATGAGGGTTCGTCCCGGTCTGGCATAGCGCTTTGCCAGCTCACCACCAATGCCACCGGTAGCGCCTGTAATTAAAATAGATTTTGGTTCCGGCCGATTAGTTGACACGTTTTTACCTCTTTTCTCTTTCACATTTTATCAGAATGGTGCACCAGTCTGCTATCCGTAAGGTGACTTAAGGTGGGAGTGTACAGAGCGCCGATGACTACAACCGATGAAATTATTATATCTCCCGTGTCGGGAGCACGCCAGCTCGCTTTGTTTATCCGTATGCCCCGCCTTCTTTACACAGGTCTTCCCGGCTTTGTGCCTCAGCTCGAAATGGAAGCGAGAGCTATGCTCTCTCCGGCGCAGTCTCCCTTCTTTCAGCATGGCAAGGCACAGTATTTTATTGCGTGGCGCAACGGAGAACCAATAGGGCGTATTGCTGCACAGATTGATTTTCTTGCGCTTGCACAGCCTGGTCCATCAATTGGTTTTTTCGGTGCTCTTGATACGACAACGCCAGAGTGTGTCGAGCCGCTGATGGCAGCGGCAGAGACCTGGTTACGTCAGTTCGATATTGATGTGATCAGGGGGCCATGGACGCTTAACAGCAATGGTGAATCTGGTGTGATGGTTGAGGGGCAGCTTGAACCTCCCATGGTTGGCACGGCCTGGCACCCTGAAATGCTTGATCAGGCAGTTCAAAAAGCCGGCTTTACAAAAGCGATGGATCTTTTTTCTTATTCCATGCCTCTTTCTCCCGCTGCTGAGCAGGCTAACCGTATTCCTCAGGGGCTGCGTGATCGTCTGGGTGACATTACCGTCCGCGGATTGCGTCAGGATAAGCTTGTTGAAGACGCAGCTATTTTGCAGGATCTTTATAACGATGCCTGGGCAGGTACATGGGGGAATGTACCCATGACCACAGAAGAAACCAATTTTTTGCTGAAAACGCTGAAACCGGTTTTAAAGCCTGAGCAATACGTCCTTATTGAGCTGAATAAAGAACCTGTAGCGATCGCATTAGTCGTGCCTAATGTTTATGACGTTTCAGGCGATCTGAATGGTGCTCCCTCGGCCGCTGGCTGGGCTAAGCTGGCATTTCGTATAGCAACACACGATTTTTCATCGGCCAGGGTTATTTTGCTTGGGGTTAAAAAGAAACTCTCAGGCACGGCCCTTGGCGCAATTGTCCCTGCACTGCTTATTGATGAGCTGATACAGCGTGGCAGAGTTCTGCCTTACCGTACGATCGAACTTGGGTGGGTTCTTGAAACGAATGACGGTATTCGTAATCTGATCGAACGTATCGTTCCCACACCATATAAAACGCACAGAATGTATGAAAAATGGCTTAAAACAGCCTGAGATTTTTTTAAAAATGGCTCCAGCCGGGAGAGGAGAAGTTTAATGCTTCTCCGTTTTTCCCGATAATTTTTGCCCCTGAAAATGTATTATGAAAATGTCCGATGCGGGTTACCGTAACCGGTCCTGTTGCGGTGTTCACAACCGGGTTCTTTGCCAGTCTTTTTTCCTGCTCAGGAGAAACGCTGAAAAGAATTTCGTAGTCATCTCCACCTGTCAGGCAGGTTTTTAACCATGTCTCACCACATTTCTGCGCGGCTTCTGACATCGGTACAGATGTTGCTTCAATCGTAACACCAAGATTATTTTCACGCGCAAGATGTCCGGCGTCCTGCAGCAGGCCATCAGAAATGTCCATAGCTGCTGATGCAAGCCCGTAAAGTGCAGCACCAACGCGTGGTTGTGGCAGATGGTAGCGTTGCGCAAGATAACCTGACGGATCAGGAATATCCCCCTGAAGGGCGCGCAGACCCAGAGCACCGTCGCCTATGGTACCTGTGACCCACAGCCCATCCCCTGCCCTGGCGCCAAGCCGTTTAATAGCCTGGCCAGGCAATACCGACCCTATGATGGTCAGAGACAGAACGAGAGGCCCCCTGGTCGAGGTTGTATCCCCTCCCATGAGCGCAATATTAAAAATTTTCTGATCCTGCAGCAGGCCGTCACTAAAAGCTGCAAACCATTCTTCAGTAACACCCGGTGGCCTGGCTATTGTTAGCAGCCATCCTTCAGGTCTGGCTCCCATAGCCGCCAGATCTGAAAGGTTACACCGTAACAGCTTACGTCCTATCGTCTCGGGCGGGTCAGAGGGCAGAAAATGTACCTGCTCCACCATCGCATCAGCGGCAATAACAAGCTCACGCCCCCGGGGAGGCGTGTAAACAGCAGCGTCATCACGTAAATTTAATGCCGCAGGGCCTGCAAGCTTTGAGAAATGCCTGCGTATAAAAGAGAATTCCTGAGGGAGGTCAGTCAGCGTTATGACCCTTTGTATCGGCCTGAAGCTTTGTCGTGATGGTATCAAGTACACCATTGACCAGTTTTGGTTCATCCCCTGAGAAAAACCCGTGGGCGATGTCCATATACTCGTTAATCAGGACAGGTGCAGGTATTGAGTTTTCAAGCAGCTCACCCATGGAAGCCATGAAAAGAGCGCGAAGAACCGGATCAAGCCGTTCAACAGGCCATGTTTCAGGAAGCGTCTCTTTGAGAAGTTCTGTTATTCTCCCCCGATGAAGAAGAGCTTTTTTAACAACAGAATCAAACAGCTGAACATCAGGTGATGGTACACATCCCTCTTCGTATGAGAGCTGCGCCTGTTCTGCATTGAAGCGATATATAATGAACTGCTGAATTACCTCGTCAGCGAAGTCAGCGTTCTGGTCAATCTGAAAAAGAGCCTGAACGGCCGCCAGCCGGGCCGCAGTCCGGGGTCTTTGAGGGGTATGTGTTTGCACGGCCATGTCTATCTCACCAGAGTAAAGAGGACGGTTTGATGGCGTCTTTATGCGCCAAGGTCTAGTCCTTTTCCTTAAAATCAGCAGAAATTTTGTCCATTGACGTTAAAATTTCCGAAAAATCCTTAGCTTCGGTGAAGTCACGATACACGCTGGCAAAGCGTACGTAGCCAACAGTATCGACATCGCGAAGCACATCCATGGCCATGCTGCCGATCAGAGCAGAATCAATTTCTCCTTCTCCCGAGGCTTCCAGCCGGCCAACAATTCCGGTAACAATTTGCTCGATTCTACTATCAGGAACAGGTCGTTTACGCAAAGCAATGCGGATGGAGCGTGCAAGTTTCTCGCGCTCAAAAGGTGCTCTTTGTCCATCAGCTTTGATAACGACAAGCTCACGCAGCTGTACGCGTTCGACAGTTGTAAATCGTTGCCCACAGGATAAGCAGGACCTGCGCCGCCGAATAGCGGATATCTCTTCATTCGGACGACTGTCTTTTACCTGGCTATCCGGGTTACCGCAAAAAGGACAACGCATTGCATACCTTCATTATTTAATTTAGACACTATAACAAGTGTCTGCTCATATAGCATAGCAGCGTCAGGCTGCGCGCCAGACAAAATTACAGACCTGCACATGTGGCACATTAAAAATACTGGGAAAATCGATGAAGCAATTTTTTTTAAACAAAAAAACTTTTATCGTATGTTGCATGCTTGTCTGGCCGGGAGTAGCTGCTGCTGCACAAAGCTTAGAAAATTTACCTGGGCAGGAAGATGCTCAGAAGGATATTCTGATAAAAGACGCCAGCTTTGCACTTGTTGGTAACCCACCAGCCGGTGTGATTTATTTTACTATTCAGAATACCGGGGATGCCGCTCACCTGGTTACCAATGTTACTTCGCCTGCCTGTGCGCGTCTTATCGGTCATCATTCTGATCAGGAAAGCACACCAGGAACGATCAACCTGTTCCACAATCTTTCATTGCCAGCGCATAGCAGCCTTGTGTTCCCCGTGGGAGGATATCATCTGGTTTGTCTTGATATGCCAGAGAAATTTCTCAGCGCGCAGAATATCTCACTAACATTTTCGTTTCTTGGCGGTTCTTCTAAAACAATCGTTGCTCCGGTCGCAAAGTCAGCGGCTTCGCAGTAAAGCAACTTACATCACAGGGGGCTCTGCACTGCCCCCTGATATAATGCCGCTATTAATTTTGTGTGAGCGTGCGGCGTATTGCCTGATGCCAGCCGGCAACCATGCTTGAACGCTGTTCGTTAGACATCTGAGGCTGAAATTGTGAGCCACTTTGCCATTCAGCTATCAGATCCTTCGGTGTGCTCCATACGCCGGTAGCAAGCCCCGCAAGAAAACCTGCGCCAAGGGCTGTTGTTTCAATGTTTTTTGGTTTTTCAACCTTAACCTGAAGCATATCGGCGAGGAACTGACAGAACCAGTCATTAGCTGCCATGCCTCCGTCAATACGAAGCGTCTCTGTTGTCCCGGCACCATCCTGGGTCATTGCAGAAATCAGGTCCAGTGTCTGGTAAGCTACAGATTCGAGAGCTGCCCGCGCAATATGAGCGGCTGTGGCATCAAGCGTCAGGCCACAGATAAGGCCACGGGCGTCAGGGTCCCAGTGAGGTGCACCAAGCCCGACAAAGCCTGGCACCATATATACGCCGTGACTGTGAGGGATACGCGTGGCCATATCATCAGTCTGTGAAGCATGAGTGATCAGGTTAAGACCGTCACGAAGCCATTTAATAGCAGCACCGGCAACGAAAATTGAACCTTCCAGCGCATAGGTTGTTTTATTGTTTACGCGATAACCGATTGTTGTGAGCATACGGTTTTTTGATGAAACCGGCTTTTCTCCGGTATTCAGCAGCACAAAACATCCGGTGCCATAAGTTGCTTTTGCCATGCCGGGAGACAGGCAGGTCTGCCCCACCAGGGCTGCCTGCTGATCTCCCGCCATACCGGCAACGGGAATAGCCCGGCCGTAGAGTGACGGAATGGTTTCACCAAAAATAGTACTGTTATCTTTTACTTCAGGCAGGATTGCAGCGGGAATACGGAATTTTCTGAGCAGCTCCTCATCCCATTCCTGCGTATGAATATTAAACAGCAGAGTGCGTGACGCATTGGTGATGTCAGTCGCATGTACCTTGCCACCAGTCAGGCGCCACAGAATAAAGGAATCTATAGTGCCAAATGCAAGCTCACCTTTTTCTGCTCTGGTGCGTGCGTCATTCACATTATCAAGCAGCCAGGCCAGTTTTGTTGCTGAAAAATAAGGATCGAGCAGCAGGCCTGTGCGCTCACGTACTACGGTTTCATATCCTTCTTCCCGCAGTTTCTGACAAAGCTGCGCTGTGCGTCGATCCTGCCAGACGATAGCGTTATAAATGGGCTTACCTGTGGCACGGTCCCAGACAACAATGGTCTCACGCTGGTTTGTGATCCCTATAGCGGCGATGCGGTCTGCACCGCCAATTTTTTCAAGAGCTTCCTGTGATGTAGCCAGAACATCACTCCAGATGTCTTCAGGATTGTGTTCAACCCAGCTGGACCGTGGGTAAAGCTGAGGAAATTCTTTACGTGCACCGGCCAGCTCCACAGCATTTTTATCAAAAATAATACTGCGTGTTGAGGTTGTTCCCTGGTCGATAGCGAGAACGCAATCCTGCTTACTCATGAAACACAATCCTTTTTTACTAATTTGAAATTCAGATGTAGTATTCAGGCAGATCTTTTGGCTGAAGGCATAAAAGGTCTGATGAGAAACTGATAAAACCCGGCACCCAGAACACCGCCGGCCAGAGGGCCGGCTATAGGTACCCACCAGTAATTTAACGGGCCGGGTATGGCTGTGTTGCCCCATCCTGCGAGAAAACAAAACAGACGCGGACCAAAATCACGAGCAGGATTAATGGCCCAGGCCTCAAGGTAGCCGGCACATGCACCAATGGCGGCGACAAGAAGCCCGACTATTAAGGCGCTTGAGTTAGCTTGTGGTGCCTGGGTGTTGTACTCGCAGGTAATGGCAAATATCCCCATAACAAGCATTGCTGTGAGAATAATTTCATCTGCAAAGGCATGCAGTGGCGATACAAAGTCCCCGGGGTGGGTGAAGAAGACCCCGGACGCAACTCCATCGTGTAGCCGGTCAAGAGAATGCACAACGGCATAATGATCAATAACCGGCGAGAACAAAGTATAGACAACAGCGGCGCCAAGAAAACCACCAGCAACCTGCGCCAGCCAGTAGGGTAAAACTTTTTTCCATGAAAAATTACGAAAAATAGCCAGAGCCAGGGTAACAGCAGGGTTGGCATGGGTGCCGGACACTGCCCCTGTTACATAAATAGCAATCGTTACCCCAAGCCCCCAGACGATACACACCCCCCAGTAGGCCTGTTTGTAAGGACTGGGGTCATAAAGTGTGTACATTGCAGCAACAGAATCACCGAATATGATGATAATGAAAACAGCAATGCACTCAGCTATCAGCTCGCCTAAGAAGGCCTTTCTCTTACTAATCATCTTTCGCCCCGTTAATTTTATTTTTATCAGGCAAATTCATAGAGGTTTGTTGTGTCAGGCCTTACGGGCTGCGACATAAGCCGCTACTTTTTGCCTTTCAGCCTGGTTCAGATGGAGCCCCAGTTTACTGCGTCTCCACAGAACATCTTCATCTGAGCGTGCCCATTCGCGTTCAATCAGGTAATCGACTTCACGCGAGGTCAGGTCTCCGCCCAGCAATTCACCCATATCATCAAGAGACGATGCATCGCCAATGATTTCATAGGCACGGCTGCCATAATTACGCATCAGCCTCCAGGCCAGGCTTTCAGGCAGCCACGGCGCAGCCCGTGTCAGTCGCTCAAGTGCGGCAGCAAAACCACCCTCACCGATATCTCCGCCTGGCAGAGCTTTTTCAGCAGTCCATGAACGTCCTGCAACAGCTGGCAGAACCGGAGCCAGTTTCTCAAGAGCATGCTCAGCAAGTTTGCGGTATGTCGTAATCTTACCACCAAAAATAGAAAGCAGTGGTGCGTTGTCGCGTGTATCAAGGTCAAGAACATAGTCGCGGGTTACAGCAGATGCATTGGCTGAGGCATCATCATAAAGAGGTCTCAGACCTGCATAAGTCCATACAACATCCTGTTCTTTAATGTTTTTCTTAAAGTAACGGTTAACGCTGCTGCACAGATAGCTGACTTCTTCAGGCGAGATATCAACTTTACCAGGATCTTCTTTCCAGGCTTCATCAGTCGTACCGATAAGAGTAAATTTTTGCTCGTAGGGAATGGCAAAAACAATACGCTTGTCAGGGTTCTGGAAGATATATGCCTGAGGCCCGTCAAACAGGCGTGGTACGACAATATGGCTGCCTTTAACCAGACGGACCGATTTTGAGTTTGGAAGTTTAAGCGTGTCAGACAGCAAACGAGCAACCCATGGCCCCGCAGCATTGACCATACCCCGGGCCTGTACCGTATAATTTTCTCCGGTTGTACGGTCTTCAAGCTCGGCTTCCCACAGGCCGTTAACACGTTTTGCATTAATCAGGCGTGTCCGTGTACGAATATCAGCGCCACGTTCAGCTGCATCCATGGCATTAAGAACAACGAGGCGGCTGTCCTGTACCCAGCCATCTGAATAGATAAAACCTTTTTTGAAGTCGCCTTTAAGAGGTACGCCGGTCGAATGTGTGCTGAAGTTAACAGCCCGTGACTTTGGCAGTGTCATGTTAGAGGCCAGATGGTCATACAGAAACAGTCCGGCCCGCAGCATCCATGCCGGACGATCAGTCTTGGAATGCGGGAGAACAAAATGCATCGGCCAGATGATATGCGGCGCGATTTTTAAAAGGCGTTCACGTTCTGTCAGAGCTTCTCTGACCAGGCGAAATTCATAATATTCAAGGTAGCGGAGGCCACCGTGAATAAGTTTGGTACTGGCAGAAGATGTGTAGCTGGCAAGATCATCCTGCTCGACCATCAGGACTGACGCGCCGCGTCCGGCCGCATCGCGCGCAATCCCTGCTCCGTTAACGCCGCCTCCGATGATCAGGACATCGTAAGGGCCAGAGGTGGACGTTGATGACTTTGCCATTTTTCTATCCAGTTCCAAAATTAAAGTATCTTCCTCATCTGTATATTCGTATACGAAAATATAAAAAAGGCAATTTTTCGCTTATGATGAAAGAAAGAATAATTTATTTTCATTTTTTCTTTTCAGAAGAAGCTTTATCCTGCGTTGTGTGCACCGAAACATTAGCCTGAGTGGCTATGGTGTTAAGGTGGTCTGGCAAAGGCAGGTCTGTATAAAGTACATCAATATCAGCAAGGTGACCAACACGCGCCATGGGCCGCCGTTTTAATTTTGTGTGGTCCGCCAGTAAGATCACGGTCCGGGCATTGCGAATGATAGCCTGAGCGACATTGATTTCCTCGGCATCGAAATCCAGCAGGGTGCCATCTTCATCTATCCCGCTAATGCCGATGACACCAAAATCAGCCCGGTACTGTTCAATCATATGTGTGGCTGCCGGGCCAATAATACCACCATCTCTGAGGCGCACTACGCCACCTGTAATTGTCAGGCTACATGCAGGAGCCGGTGTCAGAAGAGAAGCGACATGAATATTATTAGTGATAATTTTTAAAGATTTATGATGGCGTAAGGCCCGGGCAAAAGCCTCGGTTGTTGTGCCGATATTTATAAAGAGAGAGGATCCGTCAGGTATAAGCTGAGCGGCTTTTTTGCCGATAAGGTCTTTTTCTTTGAAGTTAAGAATCTGACGCTCGGCATAATCGATGTTCTCCAGGGGTGACAGTGCCGCCGCACCGCCATGGTGCCTGTTAATCAGGTTTTCTGTCGCCATGAAATTAACATCACGTCTGACAGTCTGCACCGTTACATTAAGCTCAGTCGCGAGGTCTTCGTTGGTAACGTAGCCTCGCTTTTGAACCAGTTTCAGAATGTGCTTTTGTCTTTGTAGTGACTTCGACATCAGGCCATTTTATCCGATGTAATAAGAGCAGTTAAGGCTCTTCCATATCGTGAAAGTCGCGATGGCTCTACTCCCCTGATCTGTTTTAATTCAGTTAGTGATCGCGGAGCGGCGGATGCTATGAGGCGTAATTCGTGGTCAGAAAAAATAACATGAGCCGGAACCTCCTGCTCTCTGGCTTCATCTGCGCGCCATTGCCTGAGTATCTCAAAAAAAGGTTCATTGTCAGTTGACAGGTCTGATGTGAAATCATCTGCGCTGACACTATAAATAGAAAAATGCATCAACCTTTTGATTTTATGGTAAATTTTTTTCAAAAACGTGCAGTTATCACAATGTCCGCAAGGGTGAGGAAAATCCTCTCCCAAATAATGCAGAAGCGTTTGTGTACGACATGATGATGTCTCAGCTATCTTCTGCATTGTGGCCAGACGGTACATCGCCTTATTTTTTTCGTTTTCTGACAAACGCGATATCTGAATACCGTAAGCAGCATGTTTTATATCATTTTTCTTATAAAACAGCAGAGCTGAAGCTTTTTTCCCATCGCGCCCTGCCCGACCTGTCTGCTGATAATAAGCTTCAGGGGAGGACGGCATATCGAGATGAATAATAAATCTGATATCCGGTCGGTCTATCCCCATACCAAAAGCAATTGTCGCGACAATAATTAAGGCCTCTCCTGAACGAAAACGTAAAAGAGCCGCACGCTTTTCAAGAGGAGATAAACCGGCATGATAGGCCAGAGCCGGTAAATTTTTCAGTTTCAGGTCATGTGCAATGCGCGCAGTACGGGCACGATTTTTACAGTAAATAATGCCTGTCATATTTTTAAAATCAGATAAAACAGATATCAGCTGAGATGTATGAATTTTTTCATTTATAATTTTAAGGTCAATATTTCCTCGGTAACATATTGACCTTAAAATAAATTTTTCAGGTATAGCCAGTATATTACGAATATCATCACAGGTTTTATGATCAGCCGTGGCTGTAAGCGCAATACGTGGCACATCAGGAAAATATTCCTGCAGTAAAGACAGTCGTCGATAGTCAGGCCTGAATTCATGCCCCCAGGATGAAATGCAGTGTGCTTCGTCTATGGCAATGATGGAAAGATGGCACTGGCGCAACCAGGACAGAGTGCGCGTAGCAAGCAGCTTTTCTGGCGAAAGGTAAAGAATATCTATGCGGCCAGAGACAATTTCTTCCTGAGCGGTTGCCAGATCATCTTCTGTCAGGCCTGAATGAAGAGCAACAGCCCGAATGCCCAGATGATTAAGGCTGGCAGCCTGATCGTCCATCAGGGCTGTGAGGGGTGAAATAACAAGCCCCATACCACGTCGGCACAAAGCCGGAATTTGGTAACACAGGCTCTTCCCTCCTCCTGTCGGCATCAGGAGGAGAAGATTATGGCCTTCCATCAGGCAGGTAATCGCCTGGGCCTGCAAGCCACGAAAAGAGTCGCGGCCAAAAACAGTCTTCAGAACTGTTTCTGGCGACGTATTACAAAACCGATTCTGCCAGTTACCGGAAGCCATATGCATGACCAGGTCATGACATGCCGGGATATCATCCGTTATTTAGCAGATAACTCAATCTCAACACGGCGTGCACCTACGGCTGATGCTTCTGTGTTTGAAGGGGGGCGTGGCATCTGCACAACGCGTTGTGCATCAACGCCATCGTCTATAATCTGCTGCCTGACAAGCTTGGCACGCTGAATAGCGAGAAGTGAATCTGCTGACAAATCATTGCCGACACCAGCATATCCTTCGACTTTGACAATGCCTGAAGGATTTTGTCTGGCCAGCGATGCCGCTTCAGAAACGACATTCTGAGCAGCGCTGTCAAGTTCAACTGAGTTGTTACTAAAAAACACAACATATTTACGAGGAGGCTTGCTTGCGCACCCGGCAAGCAAAGATAGTCCCAGTGCAATAAACAGGCGACGCATTAAGTTAATCCTCTTTAAAGGAAATCTAAATCAACTAATGCGCAACCTTGCCTCATTAATGCCATAAGCACAATCATCATTATGACATTGCTTTTATTACTGAGACTATTAATTTTTTTCCTGAACAGCCTGCCCCTTTGAAAGACGCCATATCTGGTCTGGCGTTTCAACACCAGTCAGCCTGTGAGTGACCAGGAGAATTGTGTGATTGGCAGCCAGGGTATTCAGCGTCATCAGAAAGCTTTGCTCTGTCTGCGCATCCAGCCCGGTCGTGGGTTCATCCAGAATCAGGATTGGTGCCTTTGTCAGCAGCGTTCGTGCGAGCGCTATACGGCGTCCCTGCCCGCCTGAAAGTTTCATCCCGCCCTCACCCAGCCAGGTATCAAGCCCTTCAGGTAAGCTGTGAACAACGTCAGCTACGGATGCTTCTTCAAGTGCGGTCCACAACTCATCCTCTGTTGCTTCGGGGCGGCCCAGTAGCAGATTAGCGCGAATGGTATCATCAAAAATATGCGTTGCCTGTGACAGCCAGGCGATCTGCCGGCGCAGAGAATCTGTGTCGATAGCAGAAAAAGGAATGTCATCGAGACTGAGAGTTCCTGATTCTGGTGTAGCCGCCTTTAAAAGCAGGGCTGCAAGGCTTGATTTGCCAATACCTGAAGGCCCAAGGAGGACCGTGTAAGAACCAGCAGAGAGCGTTAAGTTTAACTTATTGAAAATATAGGGCCGGTCCTCTGCCCAGCGAAATTTCAGGTTGTTTATGTACACTGAAGGATTAACAGGAGCGGGTACGAGCGGAAGTGCAGGCCGTTGTACCGGCCGGGCAACTGCGATTTCGACAACACGCTGCGCTGAAGCTCCCATGGCGCCGGCCTGAAGCCCCGCTCTGGTTAACGCACTGATACTTTCAAAAGCGGCTACGGTCAGAAAGAGGCAGACAACGCCAGGAAGTGGCTGGATATGAAAAAAGACAAGGCCGGAAAGTGCAAGCAGAATAAGAAAAATAGCTGACTGACCACAGAAAAACACAGACATACTGGCTAATGATGCCTGACGTATGAGTGAAAACTGCCCGTTTAAGTAAACTGCGTCAGTCTCTTTTATATCCGCCATAATTCGCTGTTCTGCGTTAAATGTACGAATTTCTCTTAAACCACCTGTCAGGTCGAGCACCTTAACACGCAGGGCGGCAAGGTTTGATGCCTGTTTCTGCGCGTCTTTCTGCCCAAGTTTCGCGACACTGTAGGGAATAAGGAAAGCTGCAACAAAAAAGAGAAGGCTAATTAGGCTGCCCAGCAGAAAATTTTGTTTGCAAATGATAAGAATAAGCGCGGAAAATGTCAGACAGGCACAGAAAAAGGGTAAAATAATCTGCAGGTAAAGGCCGTCCAGAGTGCCGATATCTGACACAAGCCGGGAGAGCATGTCCCCTGCCCGTTTGAAGCCCAGTCCTGCTGCGGCACCATCAGCCAGAGACCTGAAAAACCATACACGCAGCTGAGCCAGCACACGAAACATTGCATCATGTGCAAATAAGCGCTCAGCATACCGGAAGAGGATACGCCCGATACCACTCATGCGTAAAAGTGCTGTACTGACAACTATGCTCCCGGTCACGACCTCTGCCAGTCGCAGTCCTGAAAACTGGACCAGAACAAGCCAGCAGCACAGGGCGGCAAGAGCAAGAAAAACACCAAAAATGAGCCGCGGAGCCTGGTCTGACCAGAGGTTGAGGATGTATTTTATAGCCTGCCAGGGAGAAAGGTGCACGTCATGGGGTTTATGTTTAGCCATCTGCACGGCTTCCTTTCTGATCATCAGTCATACCATCCCTGAGGTGAATATGTTTCCCTTCAAAGCTCATGGCCGCTGCTGAGTGAGTGGCAAGAATAACTGTTTTGCCTTTAGCCAGTATTTTCAGGCTTTCAAACACATCCTGCTCTGTTAGCGGGTCGAGATGAGCTGTAGGTTCATCAAGCAGCAAAACAGGAGCATTTTTCAGGTAAGCCCGGGCAATAGCAATACGCTGTGCCTGCCCGCCAGAAAGACCAAAACCACCCTCACCTATATATGTTTCCAGCCCGTCTGGCAGCTGAGGTAAGAATGTATCGACAGCAGCGGCCTGAATGGCTGCCGCTAATGCGGCCTCGTTAGCGTCTGGCGATGCGAACAGGATATTTTCACGCAATGTACCTGCAAATAAGACAGGCCTTTGCCCGATTGCAGAAATGATGTGAGAGAGCTTTTCCGGGGGGCAGGTTTCTGTTGGTATATTATTGAACAGAACTGTGCCGCTATCGGGGTAAATAAAGCCCAGCAAAAGCTCAACAATAGTCGATTTCCCCGCTCCCGAGGCACCTGACAGAACCAGGGTTTCACCCGGGTTGACAGAAAAAGATATATTTTTCAGCGTAGTTCCACGTGCCGGATCCCATGTAAAACTGACATTGTCAAAACATATCGAGACATTATGGCTTTCGGTAAGACTATCTACGTCAGAAGAAAATTCTTTTTGTATCGTACTGATATCCATCATAGCTGCCGCAGCACTTTGTGCATGTGCGCGGTCCTGGTAAGCCAGAGCCAGAGAGCGCAGAGGGGCAAAAAATTCAGGCGTGACCAGCAGCGCAAATAACCCGTGAATTAGGGTGATCTGCAAAGCACTTTCCATACCCTGTGCATGTAAAGTGAGAGCTGTATGAGCAGTGATAAGCGTTAATACTATAAAAGCCACAACCATGGCGCAATCGATCGAAGCTGATGAAAGGAAAGCGACCCGCAAAACTTTCATCGTTCTTACACGCAGTTCTTCCGCAGCTGCGCCGATGCGTTGAGTTTCGTCTTCAGCCCGCCCTGCCAGAACAATCGTTGCAATGCCTTTAATCCGGTCAAGAAAGCGAGCCTGCAGACGCACCATAGCCAGAAACTGCTTACGTGATGCAACAGCAGCGCCAATGCCAAAAAGAGCCTGCGCGAAGGGTACAGTCAGGCCACACAGCCCCAGGATGAGCGCCGCCTGTGGCTGAATACAATAAACCGGTATAAGTATAAGGCAGGGTGCTGCTATCCAGAGCACGGAAGCAGGAAGCCAGCGTGAAAAGAAGCCGTTCAGGGCTTCAACCCGGTCAATCACAGTGGTCGCAAGCACACCGCTGTGAGCCTGACGCAGCAGAGCCGGGCCTTCAGATAAAATAGCAGCGAGAGCTTCTTCCCGCAGGCGCTTTCTGGCCGCAAAGCCGGCTTTGGCTGCGGCAACCTCGCCCCTGGCTATACACAGCCCTCTCAGAACTGACAGTATAATAAAACCAGCCAGATAAGGCACGGGGGATGCATTAACCGGCCCCTGGGTTAGTGCCATAAGAGCATAGCCCAGAAGAGTGGCAACACACCAGGCCAGGCCTACCCCCAGAAGAGAGGAAATCAGTGAGAGAAGAATAACAGGCCTTGCTGCCTGGCGCCCAAGACGTGACTGTGCCTTCGTCCACTGGCGTATTGCTGCTTTTTCGTTGCTCATAACGCAAGCCATTATACGGATATGCTACCAAAGCAACAGCTTCATAAAATTTTTGCAGCTATGCGTTACGGTGTGATGCTTTACACAGCAGAAAAAACGCTAAAAAATGCTTCAATTAAAATTAGTTAACGCGACTCATCCGGATGAAGAAAGATGATTTTATTTGCCTTATCCTATTTAAATTGTGTGTCAGGCTGACAAAGATTTTTTATGATATGACGGTGCTGCGACGCTGATCAGAGAAAAACAGAACATAGCTGCATTATGACCAGGCTGTTTGAACCTTTAGCCTGTGTCATGGCAACATATCCGGCTGTAAGCGACTTTACCCCTCTTCATGTCTGAAGAATGTCGGTATGCTTGCCTGACAGACACATCGATGATGCTTTAACGGATATAGAAGACGTTCATGGGACCAGCACCAATCCTCCATTTGCAGGATATTTCTTTTACTCTGGGAGGGCGCCCTCTTCTTAATGGCGCAAATCTGGCAGTTACTCCCGGTGAGCGGATATGCCTCATCGGACGTAACGGAAGCGGAAAATCAACGCTTCTTAAAATAGCTGCCAGTCAGCTTTTACCCGATTCAGGCTCTGTATTTCTGCAGCCTGGCGCAACATTACAGTACCTGCCTCAGGAACCTGACCTTTCAGGGCACAAAACAGCGCTGGACTATGTTCAGTCACGTATCAGCGACCCGACAGATTTGTGGCGTGCGGCAGCGCTCCTTGATGCTGTTAATCTTAGCGGAGAAAAAGAGACGGCTCATCTTTCAGGCGGTGAGGTCCGGCGTTGCGCTATTGCTGGTGTTCTTGCGGCCTCCCCTGATATTCTTCTGCTTGATGAGCCGACGAACCATCTTGATCTGCCCACTATTGGCTGGCTCGAAAAAGAGCTGATGAGTTTAAATTGTGCGATCGTCATTATCAGCCATGACCATCGCCTGCTCTCCACACTCTCCCGGTCTGTTGTCTGGCTTGACCGCGGTGAAACCCGCAGGCTTGATCAGGGATTCGATCGTTTTGAAGAATGGCGTGAAGAGTTTCTTGAGCAGGAAAGCCGTGATGCTCACAAGCTCGACAGGCAGATTGAGCGTGAAGAAGACTGGATGCGCTATGGTGTTACGGCACGCCGCAAAAGAAATGTCAGACGTGTGGCTGAGCTTGCTGATCTGCGGAAAAAACGAAGTGAAGCCATTAAAGTGCCCGGTAAATTAACGCTGGATACATTATCAGCCGGAACATCAAGCAAACTTGTCGCCGTTGCAGAAAATATAAGCAAAAGCTGGGGTGATCGTACCATTGTAAATAATCTCGACCTGCGCATTCTCCGCGGTGACAGGTTAGCTATTATCGGCGCAAATGGTGCTGGTAAAACAACGCTCCTTCGCATGTTAATCGGTGAAGACCAGCCTGATTCCGGAACAATTGTTCTGGGGCCTTCCCTTTCTATGGCGTCCCTTGATCAGAAGCGCGAAATGCTTGATCCTGAAAAAACACTCTCAGACACCCTGACCGGTGGTGGAGAGATGATACAGGTAGGCTCAGAAAAACGTCATGTAATTGGTTATATGAAGGAGTTTCTGTTTCGCCCCGAGCAGGCTCGCACTCCGGTCAGTGCCCTCTCCGGCGGTGAGCGCGGACGGTTGATGCTGGCCTGTATTTTATCTCAGCCGTCAAATTTTCTTGTGCTTGACGAGCCAACAAACGATCTCGACCTGGAAACACTGGATTTATTGCAGGATATGCTCGCATCATACCCGGGTACTGTTCTGCTTATCAGCCATGATCGTGATTTTATTGATCGTGTTGCAACGTCTGTACTGACAACAGAAGGCGATGGAAACTGGACCGAATATGTCGGAGGGTACAGCAGTATGCTCTCGCAGATGCGAGCCAGTAGTCAGCCAGCATCTTCTGCGCCGGCAGCGGCCACTCTGCCTCAGACTTCTGCGGCAGCACCTAAACAGGCAGCAAAAAAGCTTAATTATAAAGATCAGTTCAGATTATCTCAGTTACCTCAGGAGATGGCCAAGCTTGAGCAAAAGAAAGAAGCTCTGAAAAATAAGCTTGATGATGTCGATTTATATGCCAGAAACCCGACGCAGTTTCAGAAATACTCAGCTGATCTGGAGGCGGTAGAAACCCTTCTCTCGGGGATTGAAGAAGAGTGGCTCGCTCTTGAACTGAAAAAGGAAGAGCTTGAAAATAATTAAGCTCGTTTTGCGATAAAAAAGGACCTTCTGAAATTATCAGAAGGTCCTTTTAAAAGAGCTGGCTCAGGAAGACTGAGGGCCCGTTTCAGGATAAAGTCTGTACCCGCCACCTTCTGTAATCAGCAAAGATGCATTAGCCGGATCGGGTTCGATTTTTTGTCTCAGGCGATAAATGTGGGTTTCAAGCGTATGTGTCGTCACGGCTGCATTATAACCCCACACCTCATTGAGCAAAACCTGGCGTGGAACAGGGCGTGTACCGGCACGATATAAAAATTTAAGAATAGCCGTTTCTTTTTCAGTCAGGCGGATACGCTTATTTTTTGTCGTTTCCTGAAGGAGCTTAACCGACGGGCGAAATGTATACGGCCCGATCGAGAAAACAGCATCTTCACTATTTTCAAAAAGTCTTAGCTGCGCACGCAGGCGCGCCAGAAGTTCTGCAATACGGAATGGCTTGGCAACATAGTCATTGGCACCGGCATCAAGACCGCGAACAATATCCGCTTCATCATCTGAGCCGGTGAGCATGATAATGGGTACACGCACACCGCTGCTACGCAGCTCTGCGCAGAAATCTCGGCCATCGCCATCTGGTAGTGTGACGTCAAGCAGAATGGAATCATACCGACTGTCAGGCGCTTCCAGTTTACTGCGCGCATCAGCCAGGGAGACCGCTTCTGTTACTGAAAACTCACCATCAATCTGTAGTTGCTCAACAAGAGTTTGCCGAAGTACCTGGTCATCATCAACGATCAGTATGGGACGTGCACCTGTCATAAGTATTGATACCCTTTATGTCGGCTCTTAATTTTTAAAGGACGATCCGAGCCTTTCCGGTCTGGCAGAACCATCTCATGATTTTCCTCTTTAACCAAGAGCGAATACCATATCTGGCTGGTAAAAAAAGGTGTTACCAGAGTGTGGTATCTTCAAAAAAATGTTTTATGCTCCTACGTAATGTGATCCGCCGGTTATAAGTTCAGCCTCAGAAAACTCGGGGGGCACAAGAGCGATGACACTATATCCATTCTCAAGCGAGGGGCGGATATCATCTTCGGCAGAAAGAACACTTATCGCAACGCCTTTCTGTATGACCAGAAAGGGCAGAAGATTATTATTCTCGTGAAAAACAGTATGTTTGTTTTCAGTCGTGACAATAAGCTCCATGAAGTGCCAGCCTTCACTGATAAGTGTTTCAAGCAGTGTGAAGTTCCATGAAGGGTCGCCAAAAACTTTACCTCGTGCATCCCGGCTTAGCCCGCTATACTGGTCGAGGCGCGCAATGCCGGGGCTGACCTGGAAAACCCGCTGGTGACCAAAGTGCGGCGCCAGATGAGCACAGACAAGGCCATTATAGATATTATCCGGCGTTGCGCAGATAAGATAATCAGCAGGTCGCTCTTCCAGACTTTCAGCGCCTTCTTCCGAAAGTACTTCAGTCTGAAGTATCGGAATTTTCTCATACCTGGCCCGCATTAGTTTTTTTTCAGAGCTGTCAACAAGAAGCACGGGCACATTTGCTTTATGTAATGTAGCGGCCAGGTGTGTCGACCAGGTATTGGCCCCAACGATAGCAAGAGCCGGTTCGTTAGACAGTGTAAGTTTCAGGCGCCGCCCCAGCGGCATAAGTGAAAAACCATGTAAAATCATAGTGGAGGCGATAATTGCAAAGACAGCTGGCATAACCTGCCCGGCCCCAGGGTAGCCTGCATCCTGCAGGCGCAGGCCAGCAATACCGGCAACAGCAGCTGCTACGATACCGCGAGGGGCAATCCAGCCAACAAAAATACGCTCAGGCCACGTCAGGTCTGAACGAATAGTTGCCAGCAATATGCCAAGAGGTCTGACCAGAAATAAAACAGCAAGTGTCAGCAAACCAATTGATATAGAAAGATGTGCAAGTTCAGTGCGCTGAAGATCAGCAGTCAGTAAAACAAAGAGAATAGAGACAATCAGTACAACCAGCGCTTCTTTCATGCGCTGAATTTCAGCAAAGCCTGGAATGCGCAGATTAACCAGCGCCATGCCAAATACGGTTGAGGCCATAAGGCCTGCACCGTCCATCGCCAGGGTGCCAAGAACAAATAAAACCAGCGCACTGGTAATTAACACCGGAATTTTGAGGATTTCAGGCATCATGTCCCGCACCCAGAGCCAGCGCATGCCCCACGCCGCACCAAACCCGAGCAGGATCATTAATCCCGCACTGAGAATCATATGAGGAAGGATAAAACCAAAAAAAGTGCCTGATCCCTCCCCTGGTCGCATCAGAAGCACTTCAAGCACCAGAGTTGCCAGAATAGCGCCAACGGGGTCATTAATAATAGCTTCCCACCGCAAGAAAGCTGCGACACGGGGGTGTAGCTTAGCCTGCCTGAGAAGCGGTAAAACAACTGTCGGGCCAGTCACAACAATAATTGCACCGAAAAGAAACGCCGCCCCCCAGCTCATAGCGCCAATATAATGCGCGGCAGCACTACCCAGAATAAGATTGATCGGCAGTGCAAATAACGTCAGCCGAATAACACCTTCACCTGATTGTTTGAGCTGACGAAAATCAAGCGCCAGGCCACCTTCAAAAACAATAAGCGCAACAGCGAGAGAGACAAGGGAATGGAAAGCCGGACCAATC
Source organism: Acetobacter sp. DsW_059 (assembly GCF_002153695.1). NCBI lineage: Bacteria > Pseudomonadati > Pseudomonadota > Alphaproteobacteria > Acetobacterales > Acetobacteraceae > Acetobacter > Acetobacter sp. DsW_059. Next base: position 7,071 of record NZ_JOPI01000014.1, on the reverse strand, counting down.
ATCTTTGTCGGATGTAAAATTTCCAGACCCGGCCCGGCGACAAGCCCCAGTGAAAAGAGCAATACAATAGCAGGCAACCGAAAACGCCAGGCTGTCCATTGTGCGAGCATACTGCCGCCCAGAACAAAAAAAATGAAAAGTAGTACACTTTCAGTCATGGCCACCTGTCTTAAACACAGCTCTGCTTTTTAAGCCTATATAAAGATATATTAACTGATGCTTCTTATTTTTGCCAACAAAACAAAAAAAGCCCTCTGTAAGAGGGCTTCGGTAAATAACAAAATTTATATAATATTTTTTATTTAAATCATAAACAAATAATAGTTTTTATAGTGCTGGTGTTTTGTTGTAATATTACAATTACTCTTTTTTCTCAAGAGTAGCTGCGAAAAACCCATCTGTACCATCACGGTATGGTGTTAATGAAATCATATCACAATCACGCAACGCGTGAGGCAGAGAACTGCTTTGCGGAGCGATGAGTCTGAAATCAGCGTGACGCGTCAGGAAAGATTCAATCTGACGGGTGTTTTCAGCTGATAAAATAGAACAGGTCGCATAAACCATTCTGCCGCCAGGTTTAACAAGAGCTGCAGCTTTATCGAGAATGGCTGCCTGTTTTTCTAGCAGCTCATCAATATCCACCTGCGTCAGACGCAGCCGAGCATCAGGGTTGCGACGCCACGTGCCTGTTCCGCTACATGGTGCATCGACGAGAACACGGTCGAAAGACCCCGCCCTGCGTTTCGTCCATTTGTCACCACTTACCAGCAGGTGGCGTTCAACATTATGTACCCCTGCTCTTCTGAGGCGCTTCACCGCACCGGTCAGCCTTTTTTCAGATACATCACAGGCGGCGATATGTCCTTTGTTTTGCATCATCATGGCAAGAGCAAGCGTTTTACCACCTGCACCGGCACAATAATCGAGAACACGCATCTCTGGCGCCGGGTCAAGAGCGGCAGCAACCAGCTGGCTGCCCTCATCCTGTATTTCTATACGACCATCTTTAAACGGTGCTGTCGATGTAACTGAAACACGCCCTTTAAACCGTAAACCCCAGGGAGATAATGGTGTCGGGGTTGTCAGAAAACCTTCCTGCCTGAGTGCTGACTGAGCCTCTTCACGCGTGGTACGTAAAATATTCACCCGCATGTCGAGAGAGGCTGTCTCTGAAAGAGCGGTAAGTTCCTGCTCCAGTGTTTCCCCAAATGTTTGCTGCAGCTCAGGCAGCAGCCAGTCAGGTATTTCACACCGCACAGACAGCGGCATGGTCTCAGTTACCAGCGCACCGGTTTTCAGGCGTGTCAGAACATTACGCTCTGACAGTGATAATGCACCTGCACAAAAGCGCCCGTCGGCGAACTGTTCTGTCAGTTCTTTCAGAGTGGTGCCCTGAAAAAGCAGGCAAGCCCCTGCCAGCAGGCGTGGCGTTGGCTCAGCCCCTGCCAGAGACAAATGCCAGCTCAGACGATACCAGCTGCGCATCACATCCCATACGAGAGATGAGACGGCCCGTCGATCTCCGCCTCCGATATAACGCCGTTCACGAAAAAAATCGCTGGCGATGGCATCGGCCGGTTTACGTGAGAGCGTTTTAATCTCAGATAAAAGATCAACAGAGGCTGCGAGACGCGCAGATGGTGTCATAGGTTCAGATCAGTCCCGCTGGTAGTTAGGAGCCTCACGTGTGATGGAAACATCATGCACGTGACTTTCACGCAGGCCTGCGCCTGTAATGCGACGGAAGCGTGCATTTTCCTGAAGGTTTTTAATCTCGTGTGAGCCTGTATAGCCCATACCAGCTTTAAGGCCACCAACAAGCTGATGCACAACAGCGGCCATAGCACCTTTATAAGGTACACGACCTTCAATGCCTTCAGGCACAAGTTTCAGGGCATCTCTGACTTCCTGCTGGAAGTAGCGATCCGCTGACCCGCGGGCCATGGCACCAAGGCTGCCCATGCCGCGATATGATTTGTAAGAGCGCCCCTGATACAGGAACTCTTCACCAGGAGCTTCTTCTGTGCCAGCCAGCAATGAGCCAACCATCACAACATCAGCACCAGCACCAATGGCTTTAACAATATCGCCTGACGTACGAACACCGCCATCAGCAATCGCAGGCGTATCTTTTTCATGACATGCGATTGAAGTTTCAAGAACAGCAGAGAACTGCGGCACACCAACACCTGCAACAATACGGGTGGTGCAGATTGAACCCGGGCCAATGCCGATTTTAATGCAGTCTGCCCCTGCTTCGATCAGTGCAAGCGCGGCCTCTGGTGTTGCAACGTTACCTGCAATAATCTGAATATTCTGATCATATGATTTCAGGCGCTCAACCGCACGCAGCACACCGGCTGAGTGACCATGAGCTGTGTCCACGACCAGAACATCAACCCCGGCTTCAACCAGGCGTTTTGCTCTGTCAAAGCCATCATCACCAACGCCGGTGGCTGCTGCACAACGCAGGCGCCCCATGCTGTCTTTGATCGCCAGCGGATAAGCAACAGCTTTATCCATATCTTTAACAGTGATGATACCGATGCAGCGGTTCTGCTCATCAACAACCAGCAGTTTTTCAATGCGGTGTTTATGCAGCAGGTGGCGTGCTGTGTCTGCATCAACGCCTTCACGCACCACGACCAGGTTGTCGCGGGTCATAAGCGTATCAACCCGTGAGGTCGGGTCAGTTGCAAAACGCACATCACGATTGGTCAGAATACCAATCAGCTTCTGCGTGTCAGGTTCAATCACAGGCAAACCACTAATGCCATGATGCTGCATAATGGCCTGAACTTCGGCCAGTGTCTGTTCTGGTCCGACTGTAACAGGGTTAACAACCATGCCTGATTCAAAGCGTTTAACACGACGAACGTGCTCTGCCTGTTCTTCAGGTGTCAGGTTTTTATGAATAACACCCAGACCGCCCTGCTGTGCCATCGCAATCGCCATCTGGCTTTCGGTAACGGTATCCATAGCAGCGGAGATCAGAGGAATATTCAGCTCGATAGAGCGTGTGAGGCGTGTCCGCACAGAAGTCTGGCCTGGGACGACATCTGATGCGCAGGGAACAAGCAGCACATCATCAAACGCCAGGGCTTCAGTAACGCGACTATAAGGGGAAAGGGTCATACTACAGGAATCCTTAGCTTAAGATGTCAATTGGGATCACCCGATAGCAGCAGATTTGTGTCTTCAGGCCATCAGACAGATGGCAGCCGGGGATATAATATCTTAACGATAAACACAAGATCTATCTTGTTCGATTTCAGGCATGATGCCTCGTCATGCATACCTTAAAAGCAGGTATAATGTTAATAAAATGCTGATGGCTACTATTCAGATATTGCGTGCTGAGACATAGTGAAGGTGTTTGTTTTTTGATGAAACGTTCATTTTATTAAAAAAGCTTTTATTCATGCAAGCCTCTCCCTCCCGGTCACCAGTACCTTCCGATCATGCAGAATACCCGGAACAAAACTGTTCTGGCATGTCTGCCGGGCCGGGTGTGAAAGTGCCTGACGGCGCCTCGTCGTTCAGGCGGTTTCTGGCTTTTGTCGGGCCAGGCTATATGGTGTCAGTGGGGTATATGGACCCCGGAAACTGGGCCACAGACCTTGAAGGCGGCGCGCGTTTCGGGTTTGTGCTGCTCTCTGTCATACTTTTGTCAAATGTTATGGCTGTCTTACTCCAGTCCCTCTCGGCTAGGATCGGGATTGCTACCGGCTATGATCTGGCACAGGCCTGCCGGGCTTACTTTCCGCCTTTTATTAATTTTTTTCTCTGGCTGACCTGTGAAATTGCAATTATAGCCTGTGACCTTGCCGAAGTTATTGGTACGGCCATTGCCCTGCAATTACTTTTTCACATCCCCCTTATTGCCGGAGCCTGCCTGTCTGTACTCGATACGTTTCTGCTGCTTTTACTGCTCAAACTTGGGATGAGATGGCTTGAGGCCTGTGTCATGGCTTTTCTTGCTATTATCGCAGCCTGCTTTGCCATTCAGGTTGTTGCGGCCTCCCCGGCCCTGCCAGCTGTGCTGAAGGGGTTTTTATTTTCTCCGGTCGTGCTGACTAATCAGGATATTTTATACGTTGCGATCGGCATCGTCGGGGCTACAGTCATGCCTCATAACCTGTATCTGCATTCAGCTTTAGTGAAAACGCGTGCTTATACGCAGGATGAGGCCGGTAAGCGCGAAGCTATACGCTTTGCGACACTAGACAGCACCATTGCTCTGACGCTGGCACTGTTTGTGAATGCGGCCATCCTGATTGTATCGGCTGCAGCGTTTCATGGGACAGGACATCAGGATGTAGCCGATATCGGTCAGGCTTATAAACTGATCTCTCCTTTACTGGGGCTTGGTATTGCCTCAACCCTTTTTGCTGTTGCACTGCTGGCCGCGGGCACAAACTCGACAATTACCGGCACGCTGGCTGGGCAGATTGTGATGGAGGGCTTTTTAAAACTGACGATCCCCCCCTGGTTAAGGCGTCTTGTAACGCGTGGCCTGGCTCTTATCCCTGTTTTGCTCGTTATTTTATTATATGGAGAGAAAGGCACCACCTCACTTCTTATCCTCAGCCAGGTGGTTCTCTCCATGCAGCTGCCTTTTGCTGTTATTCCTCTGGTGATGTTTGTTTCTGACCGCAAAAAAATGGGCAGCTTTGTAATATCGAAGAAAGTTTCATGGCTGTCATGGGCTGTTTCAGCCATCATCCTCGCGCTTAACTTCAAACTGCTGTACGATACCGTTTTTTAAAGGTAACCGCCTTCAAAAGCCTGTCGTATCGCAGACGCAGACGTTGTTTTGCTGGCAATGAGCAGCTGAAGCAGAATACGGGCTTTATGTGGCGATAAATTACATGATACATTAAAACCGCGGATATCGTCAGAGACTTCAATATTGCGTTTTACCAGACCACTGCCAACGCGGCTGGCACGTATAACATGCACACCCTGCGCGACAGCCCGGTCGAGGGCTGCGAGTGCTGTATCTGATGCATTACCGTCACCTATGCCGGCAAGAACAATACCTTTCACACCGTCAGCCAGAGCATGGCAGATCAGGCGATCGTCCATATTGCTATGGGCATAAATAATATCAACACACGGCAGGCTCTCATGTTCTGGTAAACTGAACAGAGGTACCGGCGGCGCGGCAGGTGTTACAAAGTAAACTCTGTCCGTATCAACATAACCTGCAGGCCCGCCATTGACAGACTTAAATGCATTCACTTCTGAGGTGTTAATTTTACTTACTGTACGGGCATCATAAATGGTTTCATTAAAAACCACCATAACACCCCGCTCGCGGGCTTTGGGGCTGGCTGCAACTTTCAGGGCGTGAGAGATATTAACCGGACCATCTGCACCGGGGGCACCACCCGGGCGCATTGCACCAGTCAAAATCACCGGTTTCTGGTTTTTAATAACGTGCTGCAGAAAAAAAGCTGTTTCTTCAAGCGTGTCTGTACCATGAATAATGACGGTGGCATCAAAGTCCTCCTGCTCAAATGCCTGCATTATACGACGTGCAAGCGCAAACCAGAGCGCATCATTCATATTCTGGGAGCCAATGCTGGCAATCTGCTCAGCATGAATATCTGCCCTTTCCGGCAGATTGGGTACGTGATGAAGCAGGTCCTGAACAGACACATTGCCAGCATCATAACCTGAGGCTGAGCGGGCGTTCATCTGCCCGGCAATTGTGCCGCCTGTGGCTAAAATCAAAATACGGGAGGGTGGTGAGTGCTCAGTCATTATCAGGCGCCTGCTACAGGTGTTACTTCCGCAGCTTATAGCCTGTCTTATTTTTTTCGTTAAGTCAGAGCTGAGCGTTAACGCCTGATGCTGATTATCTGGTTATCTGACAGGATCAAAAAAGTTTATGGGTTTAAGAGCAGCCTGACAGCAAAGAACACAAAAACCAGCCCTGTCAGCGTGTCAAGCATACGAATAATAGCAGGTCTGGCCAGAAAACGGCTCAGAGAAACAGCCATAATGACAAGGGTAAAATACCACAGCAACGTCAGAATAACCTGCACAATCAGAAGCAGGAATGAATATGACAGCACACTAACGCCAGGCGGAATAAACTGAGGGAACGCAGTCAGGTCAAACACGCCGACAAGAGGGTTCAGAACAGTTGTTAATGCCCCCCTCTGAAAACCAGACCAGAAAGCCTGAGGCGTGTAGCCACCATGAGCTTCAGCCTGCTGGGGGTGTGCTTTCAAAACATTTATAAAAAGCCTGACTGCGAGATAAAGCAGATACCCCGCACAGGCCCACTCCAGCCCCAGGAAAAGCGGCCGGGAAGTTGAGATCAGAGCACTCAGACCAAAAGCAGTCCCAAACCCCCATAATGTCAGGCCTGTTGCTATACCCAGCACCGCGCCTGTTGCCGTTGTGCGCCCCACACTGATACCCAGGCGGATAACCAGTGCGGTTTCGGTGCCGGGAGTCAGAACAAGAATGCCCCAGGTCGTGGCGAATGCCAGAACAGGCAACAGAAATTGAGGCATTATTATTTAAAGTCTCCCGGCAATTTTATTTTTATTAAGTGTATTGTTTTGATAGGTTGTCTGCGCAGCCATAATAGAATTTTTCTCATTTTACCAGAGGATGCCATGTGCTTTCTGGTATGAGTATTGCAGAACAGATGGATGAATACTGCACGCAAACCATATCCGTCTGACAATTGATACGACACATCTCAAAGCACACAGAACGGCAGCCTCCCTGCCTAAAAAAGGGCTTTTCCCGCCATACCGGGCGAACCAAAGGCGGTCTGAACGCAAAACTCCATGCCGTGTGCGATGGCCAGGTCAGTGACTTCAGGGGAGCAGATGTTCTTCTGGCTGATCTGCCAGACGAGACAGAAGAAATCACCTGTGACCGGATATAGACAGCAACAGGCTGTCTCTCGCAGACCGGAATATCACCGCCTGTATCCCGCTGAAGAAGAACCGGAAATTAAAGCTACCTTACGACTGCCCACTAGGCTCAGGACCTGTTAATTTATTGAACTGAGCGAGAGATTGTGATTCACAGGCTTACCGA